>DAHZZC010000074.1 GCA_027435495.1 Planctomycetales bacterium | reverse complement strand
TCGGCGGGCGCCGATGGGACAGTCCGCCTCTGGGACGCCAGGACCGGCGCGGTTCTCCGGGTGCTGAAGGGTCACTCGGGGGCGGTCAACGGGGCGATGTTCGGGCCGGGCGGTCGCCGGATTCTCTCGGCGGGCGTCGACCGGACGGCCCGGCTCTGGGACGCGGAGACCGGCGAACGGCTCCGGGTGGTCAAGGGGCACACCGGAGCGGTGACGACGGCGAGTTTCCGCCCCGACGGTCGGTCCATCGTCACGGCGAGCGACGACGGATCGGTCCGGGTCTGGGATGCGCAGGCCGGGCCTGAGTCTCGCGAGCTGGCTGGCGGGCACGGCCCGCTCCGGACCGGGGCCTTCAGCCCCGATGGCCGGCTCGTGGTCCTCGGCGGCGACGATGGAGTCGCCCGGATTCAGGACGCGAGGACCGGCGATGTGGTCCACACGCTGGGAGGCACGCTGCGCGTTGTTCACGCGGCTGCGTTCGACCCAACGGGCCGCCGGGTGGTCGTCGCGGGCGACGAGGAGACGGTGCGCCTCTGGGCCGTCGACGTCAATCCAGCCGCCGTGGAACGGGAACTCCACGGCCATACCGGCACGGTTCACGCGGCGAATTTCAGCCCGGACGGCCAGCGGATTGTCACCGCGAGTTTTGACGCGACGGCGAGGCTATGGGACGCCAGCAGCGGCCGATGCCTGGCCGTGCTCAAAGGACATGCGCAAACCGTGAACGCGGCGACGTTCGACCACGAGGGGCGCCGGGTCGTCACGGCGAGCGACGACGGAACCGCGCGGATCTGGGACCCACGCGAGAGCCGATGCCTGGCCGTGCTGGAGGGTCACTCGGGGAAATTGTACGCCGCGGCCTTCGATTCCAGTGGCGACCACGTTGTCACGGCAGGGGAAGACAGGACCGTTCGGATCTGGGACGCCGCCCAGAGCGTCGAGCAATTCCGGCTCATGGGGGTTCTCGATGTGGTCCGCGGCCTCGCGTTCAGCCCGAACGGAGACCGGCTCGTCACGGTCGGCGACGACGCGACGCTTCGCCTCTGGGATGCCCGATGGGGCGCCCTGGTCCTGGCACTCCGACGCGGCGACCGGCCCATCCACACCGTGGCCTTCACCCCGGACGGCGACCAGATCCTCACCGGCGGTGACGACGGTGCCGCTGTCATCTGGGAAGCGGCGCCGGTCAGGCCGTGAGCGGACGCGCCGGAAGGATCTGGTGATCGTAAATCGCCTGGGTGAACCGGTTGACGGCGTCCCGGATCTTTTCCTGGTTCCGCTCGTTCGGCTCCTCGAAGGCCCGCACCCGCCACTTTCGAATCAATTCCTGGCCCTGGGCGTCCGAACCGATGCCAGTCATCACGTCGCGGAGGACCTGCCAGAGCCCCGGGCGTAGTTCCTCGATCCTCTCCCGATTGGCGACGACCGCCGGAGGGGGATAATCCGCCGTCTGCGCCACGATCTGGAGGTGCCCCAGCAGACTGGGCGCGTCCTCCTGAAGGTTCTGGTAGGTGACGGCGTCCACAATCCCGCAGTCGGCCTTGCCGGCCTCGATCGCCTTGATGGCGGACTTGGCGTTGACGTAAATCTGAGGACTCAAACGGAAGAATCGGGACGGGAGGAACGATTGCGAGCGGAGAAGCTCGCCGGTATAGAGCTCCTCCATCAGCGAAAGCTTGGCGTACTGGGCGATGATCTTCCCCTGAAGCGCCCCCAGGTTCGCAAAGGCTCCCTTCCGGGCGTAGATGACCGACCGGTTCGACTCCTTCGGATACTGAGCCGAGACAAGAATCTGAAGCCCTGGATATTCCTTTTTAAGCCAACCGGCCTCCAGACCCCAGATTCCCGCGACGTGGATTTCGCCCCGGAGCAGGGCCTGGCCGAGGGCGTAGAGGTCTTCCTTTCGGGCGACCGTGGGGATTCCGAAATCGAGGTCGCAGTTGGCCCGCTCGGCAATCAGCGAGGCGACGGGCTTGATGATCGTCCGCGCCTGGCCGATCTTGATCCCCGAAAAGATGCTGGAGCCGACCCGGATTTTCAGGAGCGTATGGTTACCCCTCGCCCTGGCTCGGGGGAGTGTCGTGATCCCGCCGGCGATCAGCCCGGCGAGGCTCGAAGTGAACCTTCGTCTGGTGATGAGATTCATAACACACCTGCTACCAGGCGCAGCCTGGCAACCGCGTTATTGTAACCGTTCACAGCTTGATAGTACTGCCCGAGGGCCTGCGCCAGCAAGATTCGCGACGTGATCAGGTTCTCGAAATAGCGTGACATCTGGGACTCCTCGATCGCGTCGGCGTCGTACTGGACCTCGTAGGAATGGACGGCCTGGCGGGCGTCGTCGACGGCCCTTCGGAGGAGCGGGAGCTTCTCGTACTGTTCGAGGTATTCCTGATAGGTTTTCTGAACCTCCAGCGCGATCAGGCTTTCGGCGAGTTCGCGGGTCTTCGCGGCCTGGCCGAGCTGGGATCGGGCCCGCCGGGCCTGGGCCATCCGCGATCCACCGGCGAAGATCGGGATATCGGCGCCGACGCCGACCGCAACGTAATTGCTGGGGGTCAAGGAATTGTAGTTCGAGTTGAGGCTGATCGCCCGCATGAAGACGCCGACATTGGGGTGGAACGCGGCCGTCGCCGATTTCGTCTCGAGGTCGGCGACCAGAAAGCCGATCCGGGCCTTCGCCAGCTCGGGACGGCTGGCGATCGCCTGGCTCATCACGGAATCGAGGTCGGGCGGGGTCTCCAGCGGCGAGAGCTCGGGCTCGGCAATGACGAATGCGAGGCGATCGTTCGTTCCCATCGCCTGCCGGAGCGCCGCGTAGGCGATCTCCCGGCCCCGACGGGCCTTGATCCCATCGGCCTGCGTCAGGTTTCTCAGGCTGCTGGCCCGAAGCTCGTCGGCGACCGTAGCGCCCTCCTGCTCTTCTTCGCGCGCCGTCCGGGCGAGAATGGCGATCGCGGCGAATCGGCCGGCCGTGTCGTCGGTCAGGCGGATCAGGGCCTCGGCAAGCTGGATACCCTGGTAGGCGGCCGTGACGTTGTAAATCGTCTCCTGCCGCGACCTGGCCTCGTCCCACCGGGCCACATCGACGCCGAGCCGGGCCTGCTCGTACTTCGATCGGACCTTGCCGCCAGTGTATAGCGGCTGGTCGACCGAGGCCTGCGCCAGCAGGACCGACTGGCCGAGGATCTCGGTGTTGTAGGTGCTGGGAATGGCGTGGTTGGCGAACGCGACGGCGGTGTTGAACAGGGGGTTGGTGGACTGGTTCCCCAGCGCGGCGAGTGCGGCGGGCCCCCCCTGCTTCGCAGCAATCCCAAAGAAGGCGTCGGAATACGCCTGGATTTTTCGGGCAGGTCCGGACCCGAGCGGGTTCCGAATATTGACCGAGAGCGGGGCGCTGAGATCCGCGTAGGTGACGCTCGCGTTGGCGCGGGGCAGGAAGCCGGACCGGGCAACGCCGACGAGGTGCTCGGAGGCGTCGACGGCCTGCTGCTGTGCGGCGATGGCCGGCTGCTCGCGGAGGGCGATCGCAATGCAGTCTTCCAGCCGGAGCGCCTGCCCGCCAGGGTTCGCCGCGGCGGCACTCGTGGTGGTCGGAGCGTTGGGGAGGGCCGCGGGTAGTGGCGCGGCGAGGGCCGTTGGCTGGACCCGCGAGGCGGCGGTGATCCGGGACCGACCTCCGCCGTCGACCCCGATCGCTGGCCCCTGAGCCGCCGCCGTCGACGGCCCGGCTCCGAACCCGACGACCGCCGAAAGGATCAGGCCGGCCACGGTTCGCGGCGAGACGGCGGAGCCGGGACGATCGGCCATCGGACGGACTCCTCAGTACGGAACCCTCGGGACGATGAGGGCGGTTCGAGACGGCGGGGCCCCGCGCAGGGCGACGGCGCTCGTCGACGCGATGGACCCGCGTCTGACCCCATGGCCTTGTTTATCGGCACGATCGGCCGCCGGGACGAATCGGAGTTTCTGTCGTCGTTGACCTTGCGGATCGCGATCCGGGGGAACGCTCCCACTGAGAATCGAGAGCCGCCGACTGGCGTTGGAGGGCATCGAAGGCGGCACGACGTGGGGACGGAGGAGAGTCGCTGGGAAAGTCGGTGTTTCCTCCGGGACCACCGCCGCGTAAAATCAGGCTTCCAATGAATTCATGCGGTCCTTTCCCCTCTCCGTAACGAAAGGACGGAAGCCATGTTCCGACCCGCGTGCTGGCTGATCCCGACGATCCTTCTGGCCGGGGCGCCCGCAGTCCTGGCGCAGCCGGAAGAGTTGCCGTTTCGGTTCCCCGAGGGGGTCCGGATCGATCGCGACCTGGACTACGGCGGCAAGGGAAACCCCCGGCAGACGCTCGACCTGATCCGCCCCGAGAAGCCACGCGATGGCAAGCCAACCCCGGTCGTGGTTCTGATCCACCCCGGCGCCTTCCGATCGGGAGACAAGTCGATGGCCCACCGTGAGGCCGCCGAACTGGTCGCGACCGGTGATTATGCGGTCGCGACGATCAACCACCGATTCAGCAGCCAGGCGACCTGGCCGGCGCAGATCCACGACGCCAAGGCAGCCGTCCGATGGGTTCGGGCCAACGCCGCGAAGTATGGCCTCGATCCGGACCGGATCGCCGCGATGGGCTCCTCGTCCGGCGGCCACCTCGCGGCGATGCTCGGCGTCACCGGCGACGTTCCGGCTCTTGAAGGAGACGTTGGCCCACACACGGGCGTCAGCAGCCGTGTGTTGTGTGTGGTCGATCAGTTCGGGCCCTCGGATTTCCTCCATCTCTCGGACTTTCCCGGCCGGATCGATCACAACGCAGCCCATTCGCCCGAATCGCTGTTGATCGGCGGGCCGCTCCAGGAGAACAAGGAGAAGGCGCGGGCGGCCTCTCCGGTGACATACGTCCGCCCCAACGACCCGCCGTTCCTGATCCTCCACGGCGACGAGGACCCGCTGATCCCCTATCAGCAATCGGAACTGCTGGCCGAGGCCCTCCGCAAGGCGGGCGTCTCCTGCGTGCTGGTGAAGGTCGTCGACGGGGGGCACGGACGATTCCGAAGGCCCGAGGTCGGCCGTCGGATCCGCCAGTTCCTCGACAAACACCTGCTCGGTCGGCCGGTCGAGGAGGTCTCCGACCTGCCGATCCCTCGCACCAGCGAGCCGACAACGACCAAACCGCGCGAGAAGGCCAAGGCCGCGCCCCGCAGCCGTCGCTGAGCCAGCGCCCGGCCCTCCCCGTGCACCGTGCTCCCCCGACAGCCCGATCCTCCCACCGAAGTCCGCCCTGGTCTCTCGGCCCGATGCGGCCATTCGATACGCGGTGATCCCGCCCCTCAAGATAGGCCGGCCCTCGGCTCGTCTGACCGACGAGCCGAGGGCCCGGTCCTTGTGCGCACGGAGCATCCGCCACCGAAGCCGGTGGCCCGACCTCCATCTCTCTTCTCTCCCCGCAGGATCGCGGGATCGATCGGCGATGTTGCCGAATATCGACGCGCGTTGCGTTTTGAGGACGCGGATCGGACGGATGATGTGGCCGATCGTCCTTGTTGCGAACGGTTCATCGGCGTGAGCAGCAAAATCTGGAGGAGCGCCTGAGATTTTGGCGCCGCCGGGGGTATTCCCTCCGTCGGGGTCCTGGCGGCCCGGATGGGACCGGAGAGATCGGGTAAGGGGATTCTCTGCGCAAAGGGCGCGATCAGGCTCACGGCGAGGGCTGCGGGCGGAGGCGGCCGGCGTTCGTCGTCCGCGCCCGGGATTCCCGGCGGGCGAAGCACAGGTCCAGTTTGAATATTCTTCGAACTCGTAGGTCTTGAAGCAGTTCGAATCCGCATGTTAAAAATCGATCGATCTGGGCGGCGTGCCGCCGCGATGGGACGAGCGTGGCCGGGTGCGGAGCGGGGACGGTCCCGGCCGCTGCGAACAACGATCGAGTGGATACCTGCGGGGAGTCTGGGGCCGAGAATCGGATCTCGGTCGTGGCGCATTGTGTACGCCTCCGGATCGGCATCCGGAGGTTTAGGGCGGAACTCATGCAACCGGGAGAACGAAGGATGAGAATGAGCATCGGATCCTTTCTGGCCCTACTGGCGGCCATGTGGGCGGCAGGCCCGGCCTCGGCCCAGGACACCGGGGCTAAGAATTCCACCGGGAACTGGGAGACGGCGTCGAACTGGACCGGGGGAGCCGTCCCGGGATCGTCGAACAATGTCTACATCGGCAGCACCTACCCGTCCGGTGCGGCGAGCACGGCGACGGTGACCCTCACGGCGAACGAGGCGGCCTCGAACGTCTACCTGGGCAATGGCAGTGGCACGTCGGGGACGCTCGATCTCGGGGGCAAGACCCTTACGATCGGCAACAATCTCGTGATCGGCCAGAGTGGTGGCACGGGCGTGCTGAACGAGGGCGGGGGCTCGTTCACGGCGACGAATGCCTACGTCGAGAACGGCAATTCCTTGACCTTCGGCGCCAAGGATGCCGTCGGGTACCTCGAGCTCGACAGCAAGTCGACGGCGACGACCGCGGCCTCGGGCAACGTGACGGGAGGCATCGACGTCTTGAGCGGTAGCACGCTGACGGCGGGAGCGGACCTGAAGCTGAGCGGCACGCTGAACGTGGAGGACAGCGGGTCGGTCCTGAACATGCAGAACCACAATATCACGGCCGACTCGGTGCAGTTTGGCTACAACGGTTCGACGGCGGTGACGCTGCAGAACCTGGGGAACATCACGTCGACGAACCTGTACATTGGCAACGGGATGGCGTTCAATCTGACGTCGGCGGACAGCGTGACGAATTTTTATCTGAAC
>DAHZZC010000073.1 GCA_027435495.1 Planctomycetales bacterium | reverse complement strand
GTCATACAGCCGGACATCGCCACCGGCCGGCGCGGTCGTCGCGTGGCAGGCGAGGCAGGCGGCCATCTCGCGGACATCGGCCTTCAGCGCCCGGCTCATCTCCTGACCGCGCAGGCCGCTCAGGGCCTTGAAGGCCAGCTCGTGCTTGTCCTTCTCGTGAAACGTGACCGACTCCACCATCCGGCAGATCAGCGCCTCACTTTCCGCGCGGGAGAGCTTTCGGTTATAGCCGCCGTCGTGGCAGGGGGCACAGTGTCGGGCCCCGATCAGGAACGGCGAGGGCCTGGCCGACCCGACCGGTGCCGGCTCGCCACCGTGAACGTCCATGTTGGCGGCCATCGCAAAAACACCGATCGCCGCGGCGACGATGACCGGCGATCCGAATCGGGGAGGAATGCGATCGGTCCGAATCGCCATCGTCGGAGATCCTCGTCTCGATGCGTGTGGGCCGAAACCACTTCAAAAAGTGTACGACTTCCCCGGCCGCCCGACCTCGATCCGGTCCGAGCCCAGCGCGAGGATCTGGTCGACCACCTCGCCGTAGAACCTCGGCTTGATGTGGACCGCAACGACCGGGACATCGGCATCCAGCTTCCGGATCTCGGCCGCGAACATCGCGGGCGTCAGGTGCTTGGAGATGCGGGCCAGGCCCTCCATCCGGTCGGGGAAGGAAACCTCGAGGAAGACGGCCTTGAGTTCCTTCGCGGCGGCGGCATGACGCCAGAAGTCCTCGGTCGGGCCGGTGTCGGAGGGAATCGCAACCGTCCCACCCGGTCCCTCGATCAGGAAGCCGAGAGTCGGAACAACGTGGTCGACCGAAATCGGCGTCAGCTTCAGCCCCTCGACCACGACCGGCTTGCCGGGCTCGATGATCGACTTCTTGACGAACGGCAATCCCTTCTCGGAGAGCGCGATGAAGTCGGGCCAGACGCGATCGTTGAAGATGTCTCCCTGAATGCTCGCCCAGGTCTCGGCGCCGGCGTGAACGGTCACGCAATGGTCGGCCGACTCGAAGACCGTCTCCAGGAAGATCGGGAGTGAGGCGATGTGATCGACGTGGCTATGCGTGATGAAAATATGCTTGATTCGCGACTGCGCATCCAGGTCGCCGAGAAAGCCGAGCCCGCCCGCATCAATGGCGACGGCCTCCTCGATCAAATACGAGGAGAGGAAAAACCCGGGGTGAACCGAGGCCGAGTCTGGACCCACCGACGACGGGATCAATGTGACCTTCACTGCTGCCCCCTGTCGTGCCCCGTGGGGACGGCCCTGCCTCTTCAATGCCGGCGCAGGGACCATCCCCTGCTCCGGGATCGTCTCCGATCTCGACTCTCCAGTTTACCACGCCAACTCAGGCTTGCATCGGGGGCCATGATTCGAGTCTTTGAATTTTTCCGGATATCCGGACTTTCATGGTCAGATTCTCCGCGCAGGCGGGAGGATACGGCCGACGAATTGAAGGCCTTTGCCCCAGGACAGGAGCTGCCGTCGGCGACCTCGCGACGAGGAGGCCGACGTCGGTCCCTCTGTTGGGAAGTCTCCGACGAGTCATCGCGAAGGAAGGCGACCGGCTTGTGGAGGGAAGGGAAATGGGGTTCGCCTGACCTGACGAAACCGTCTCGCCGATCGGCCCGAGGGGTTGGCGTCGCCGCGTTCGCGGATTCGCATGGGCCGGGGAAGTGCCGGGCGTCTCGGATGGACCTGGCCGCTGGGAAACGGCCCTCATTCCAGGGAGACCTTCGACCTGGGGGCGTCACGCCAGGGAAAACCCGCGGACGCGAGACGGCCCACAGGAACGCAAGGACAAGCCGGCCAGAAACTTATTACGTCGGCAAGAAAGTCGGTCAGGCTGGAAAGCCTGACCGAACTTGAGCTTCTACTTCGCCGGCGTCATAAGCGGAGAGGGAGGGATTCGAACCCTCGGTACGTGTTACCGTACACGGCATTTCCAGTGCCGCACCTTCGGCCTCTCGGTCACCTCTCCGAATATACTCAACTCGCTGCTACTTAGCTAGTTGTGTCGAGAACCATGCTCCTGAGAGTTGTTACTTCTCGGCTTGTTACTGGTTTTTGTTACTGGTCGCCGAACCGGCCGGGAGACCACGGCCGTCGGACGTGCGGCATCCTTGTTATGCCCCGTGCCGCACGCCGAGTATCGATCGTACCGAGGGTCCGGCAGGTTGGCAAGAAATGCGGCAGAGGATCCTCAGTTCGATTCCCTTGCACCAGCGGATCGGCTGGTTCCTTGACGCCTTCCTCCCATCTTTCTGGCCATCCTCTCGTATGTCATAATTGCCCATGGAGACG
>DAHZZC010000072.1 GCA_027435495.1 Planctomycetales bacterium | reverse complement strand
CGCCTTCCTGATCGTCGCCAGCTACGTCTTCTACGGCTGGTGGAATCCCTGGTTCGTCTGGCTGATGCTGGGGATGACCGTCGTCAATTATGTTTGCGGGCGGATCATCGACCAGCCGGGGATACGTCGGGAAGGGCGCTTCTGGGTCGTGACGTTCGCCATCGTCGTGAGCCTGGGTACGCTCGGTTTCTTCAAGTATTTCCTGTTCGTCGAGGACAATCTGAACCAGGTGCTGGCCTGGTTCGGTGCGGGCTCGTTGCCCGTGTACGAGATCGCCCTGCCCATCGGGATCTCGTTCTACACCTTCCACACGCTCAGCTACAGCATCGACGTCTATCGCGGCACGGCCCCTGCCGTCCGGTCGTTCCTCGATTTCGCCTGCTACATCGCGCTCTTCCCGCAACTCGTCGCCGGACCCATCATCCGCTACAACACCGTCGCCGATCAGCTTGTGAGGCGCTCCCACAACTGGGAAAAATTCGCCTCCGGGGTCGTCCTGTTCATCCTCGGCTTCTCCAAGAAGATTTTGCTCGCCAATCCGATGGGCCGGGTCGCGGACGCCGCATTCGATGCCCAGTCGCTCTCCGCGCCAGATGCCTGGTTCGGCGCCCTGGCCTACGCGTTCCAGATCTACTTCGACTTTTCCGGTTATTCCGATATGGCCATCGGTCTGGGACGCATGTTCGGCTTCGAGTTCCTCAAGAATTTCGATTCCCCCTACCAGGCCGAGAGCATCACGGACTTCTGGCGGCGCTGGCATATCTCGCTGAGTACATTCCTGCGCGACTATCTTTACATTCCCCTGGGCGGCAATCGGAAGGGACCCCGGCGCACCTACTTCAACCTCATCCTCGTGATGCTCCTGGGCGGGCTCTGGCATGGCGCGAAGTGGACGTTTGTCGCCTGGGGGGCGTATCACGGGATCCTGCTGGCCATCGAGCGATTCCGGGGCAAGCGCAGCGCCTATCAGCGATGGCCGAGGCCGGTCCGGGTGGCGGCCACGTTCGTCCTGGTGCTGATCTCATGGATCCCGTTCCGCGCGGCGGACCTGCACCAGGCCACGAACTACCTGGGGGCGATGATTGGCCAGGGGAGATCCGGCGCCGGGATGCTGGTCATGCCGGCGCTGCTCTACACTCAGGGGACGCTCCTGATCATGGCCATCGGGGCCGCGGTCGTCGCCTGGCCAATCCAGGCGCACGAGTGGAGCAGGGAGGTCACCTGGCCCAGGGTCATCGTCGTGCATCCGCTTTTCTGGGTCTCGCTGCTGGCGATGTTCTCGCAGTCGTTCAACCCGTTCCTCTACTTCCAGTTCTAGGTCTCCCGCCGTGCAGATCGACCGCCGTGCGCAGATTTTGATGGTCGCGATTTTCCTCGCCGTGATCCTGGCGCCAGGTCTGATTCAGGCCGTTTTCGAACTTCGGGACGGCGAGTGGCCGCGCGCGCTCGACGTCTTCCTCCGGCCCCCGACCGCACAGAACCTGCACGCCTACGAGCGGAGCCTCGAGGAGACGAGCCTCGTGATCAAGCAGCTCCGGCCGGGCATGCAGTACTTCCAGTGGAGGTTCCTCGCCGACGCCGGCGAGAAGGCTGTCGTGGGGCGGGACGGCTGGCTCTTCTATCGGCCGAGCGTGCGCTACCTGGTCGAGGGCCAGACCGGCGCCCCCGAGGACGATTCCACCGATCCCCTCCTCGCGATCCGATCGTTCCGCGATCAGCTTGGGGCGAGGCAAATCCGGTTGCTGCTCGTTCCGGTTCCCGACAAGGAAAGTATCTATCCCGAGATGCTCGCCGGGCGGGCCGAAGGCGCGGGGATCGTCGTCTGCGAGCGGACGCGACTCCTTCTCGATCGCCTGGAGCAATCCGGCATCGAATACGTCGACCTGTTCGAGGTCTTTCGCCGTGCCAGGCAGCAGGAGAGCCGGTCGGATCCGGGGAGACTCTACCTGGCGCAGGACAGCCACTGGTCGCCAGAAGGAGTGCGCGCCGCCACCGTCGCGGTCGCGCGGCGCGTGCTCGATGCAGGCACCATCGTTCGGGGGAATCACGCTTACACCGAGCGCCCGGTCACCGTCCGGCGCCAGGGCGACCTGGTCCAGATGCTACGGGTGCCGCAGATTGAGCGCGCTCTCGAACCCGAAAGCGTGACTTGCTCTCAGGTGATCGAGGCAGGCGAGGGGATGCCGTACCGCGATGCGACCGACTCCGAGGTCCTCATCCTGGGCGACAGCTTCCTGAGGATCTACGAACAGGACGAGCCGGAATCCGCCGGGTTCATCTCGCATCTCGCGCGGGAACTCGGACGACCGTTGACCTCAATCGTCAACGACGGCGGGGCCTCCACGTTGGTCCGGCAAGCGCTGGCAGGCCGCCCGGCCCTCCTGAAAAACAAGAGGCTGGTGATCTGGGAATTTGCCGAGCGCGAGATTCGGTTCGGAATCGAGGGGTGGAAAATCGTTCCCCTCGTTCGGCCAGGGACGACCTCGAGGTGACCGATGCCCTCGGGGCGCATGCGGGCGGCCTGGTACGGCTCCCGTCTCCGCCGGATCTCGGCGCCGTCCTTGCGGCCCGGCGTCGCGGCGTTCCTGATGACGTGATGACGCACGGAGACTTGTTGCGCGGGTACGGCTTGATTAAAATAGATAGATTGACGGGATCGTACGGGCAGCGTCGTGCTCGGTCTGACCCGGAACCCTCCGCTTTTTAGAGCGGTCCGCCCGTTCGCCCCCATCGAAAGCTCTCCACGGACCCCCGCCAGCCGGGAAGGGCGATTGTATTGATGGGCTGCTGAAGAAAGTCGAAGAGCAGGGGAAGGTTCGTCCTTCCCAGAGTCGATACCGGCGAAGGGTGTGGCCTGCTCTCGCATCTGCATGGCCGCCTGCTCCGGGGCGGGCGTTTGGGGCTGCGAAATCGTCAGATTCGCCCCCACGATTCCCCGAGGATCATTCGCATGCTTCCGGTAAGGGTTGCAAAATGGATAGGGTCCCGCAGGATCTTCTAGCGTGGGTTGGCCTCGTTAGCCGGACGGGGGGAAGCTCGCCTTCCCTGTAAGCTCCCTCGTACCCATTTAAGAAGAGGCAGTCCAATGAGGGCGTTCACGGGCGGAATGAGCCTTGTGTTGAGCCTCGGCTTGCTCGGGTTAACCGGTTGCAGCGAGGATAACGAGTCGTTCATCAAGGAGCAGAAGGCCCGAGTGAAGGGAACCCTCTCCGGTGCTCGCGGTGTCCAGGCCGAGACCCAGGAGGAGTTCTACGAGACCCATCCCGGTGTCCGTGGGGGTGCCGGTATGCGGATCGGCCCCGTACCCGACCAGGGCGACGGTTATCCGGGTTATCCTTCCAAAAAGCAGTAGTCGTTGGCGGTCGCGTCTGGAGAAGGGCTGGGCCGCCCGGCCGATTCCTTGATGAGGCCCCTGGCCATCTCGCATCCTGGGTCGATTCGATCCGGGACGTCCTGTTCGAAGCCGGCCTGGAGACCGATGGCGTTGGCCTCTCCAGACCTGGCGTCCGAGAGTCCTTCCGAGTCTTCTCTTTGAGAAGCTCCCCCGCCGTTGTGTCGATCGCGGTCGAAAGCTGAGCCCCTTTCGCGGCGAGAGCCGATACTTCGTGAAGACATGGCCATCGGGTTTTCCGGATTTCAGATTCCAGTTCCCTGATTTCAGAAATCCAGGGAGATCGGGTTGATCCGGAATCCAACCTTGGGAATCCATCTCTTCACAAGCTCTGATCCGCCCTGATCCCGACCTGGGGCCTCGCCCCACGTGCCCTTCGCCCGACGGATGCGGGCATCTGGGGCCAGGCTCGAAGGCGTAACCCTTCCAGGGTGTGGCCCAACCCGGCCTCGAAACCGGCTCAACTCCTGTTCTCCGCGGACCGCCGTGGGCCTTGGGTACTTTTGCCATTTCCCCGAGGATCTTTCCATGACTCGAAGAAAACCCGGTTTCACCCTGATCGAATTACTCGTGGTGATCGCCATCATCGCCATTCTCATCGCCTTGCTCCTCCCGGCCGTTCAATCCGCGCGGGAAGCAGCTCGGCGAGCCCAGTGCCTGAACAATCTCAAGCAGATCGGGCTGGCGATGCAGAATTACATCAGTGCCAACGAGGCCTTGCCGCCGGTGTCCGTCGACCAGCAATGGAACACCAATAGCCAGCCGATACCGCAACCCCATCAGAACTGGTCGCAACATGCTCGCCTGCTCCCGTTCATGGAACAGCAGGTGCTCTACAACATGATCAACTGGTCCTTTGGCGTGAACGGCAACGACGGTCACGGCGCCTACGTTTACGCGGGCTCCAACCCGCGCGATGGAGCCTCCGGCGGCGGCGATAGCGTCCCCCAGATGACGGTCCTCACCACGAAGATCGCCGCCTTGCTCTGCCCTTCGGATTTCCATCCCGGTTCTTCCGCCACCTTCCCGGTCAATGGCGAGAATCGACTGGTGGGTGCCAGTAGCTATGCGAGCAATATCGGTCTGAACCGGCGGCTCACCGGCTGGGTGTTGAACGGCCCCAATTACGTGGCCAGCAACTGGGATAAGACCGTCAATTCGACCACGACTCTCGCCTCGTTCCGCGACGGGACCACCTACACGGCCATCTTCAGCGAGTGGATCAAGGGAGAGGCCGTCCCCACGCGATCGGCCAAGGATGGACTCTCCGAAATCTACAATCTCGGCGGGAACTCGAACACCTTTCCGACCGACCTCCAGACCGCACAGGTCTGCAATTCCGTCCCGATCACCCCGGCCAACCGTGAGTCCCAATGGAAGGGGGAGTGGTGGGCTTATGGCGCCACCCAGATTTACTCGCACACTCAGACGCCCAACCGAACCAATTGCCTCTACCACGACATCGTGATTGATGCCCGCGCGACCATCACCTTGACGGCGGCGAGCTCTTACCACCCAGGCGGTGTGAATGTGCTCTTCATGGACGGCTCGGTCCAGTTCGTCAAGAACGGAGTGAGCTATCCGACCTGGTATGCCCTCGCCACTCCCAACGGCAACGAAGTGGTCAGCTCCAGTTCCTATTGAACCCCGACCGGAACGGCGTCTCGCCGGGTCCGCGAGGCCTTCCCCTCGCGTACCAGACGAGAGGCCGTTCCCTCCAACCGGCCGCTGGAGACCTCGAACGCGCCAACGACCGTGCTCTTTCCATGGCGAGGTTATCCCGATCGGAGCCGGCCGCAGTCCGGTTCGATTCGATTCGGTTCGACGCCTGTCTGAGCGAGGAAGCTGCCATGATCTCCGATCCCGCCGTCACGCTGCCTCGTGATCGTGGCGGACTCGATGCGTCGATCGATGGAGAGAGGCCCCGATCCTGCGTCGGCGTACGGCGGCACGCCTTCCCACTGCGGGTCGTCCTGGCAACGGGCCTGATCCTGCTCGGGACCGCACCCGTGGCCTGGTGGTACTGGCGGGCCAGACGCCCTGCGCTCGAGCTGCATACGATCGAGAGCTGGATCAAAAACGAGCAATACGGCCTCGCCCAGAAGACGTTAAGTGAGCACCTGCGCCGCGACCCGGACGATGGTGCCGCCCGGATGATGCTGGCTCGGGCCCTGGGGGGCCGCGGCGACCTCGCCGGCTGTGCACGGGAATTGCACCAGGTTCCGGCCGGGTGGCCCCAGAAGCCTCTCGCCCTCTATCGCGAGGCGCAAGCCAATCTCTTGATGAATCGGGCCAGGGACGCCGAGGCGGCCTTGCGGGCGATCATCGATGCCGATGGCCGGATGCCTTCGGATCTGGCCGTCTTCCACGACGCCAGCCAGGAGCTACTCTCGCTCTATGCCACCGAGAATCGCTGGAGCGAGGCGCGCGAGATCCTCTGGAAGGTCTACCCTCGGGCGACACCCCTCTACCGGCCAACCTTGTTGGCGATGCGAATTCTCCAGGAACTGGAGCGGCTCGACCCGTCCGTGTCGGTCAAGCGGCTCCGGAACTTCGTCAACGCCGATCGCGAGGACTGGGAAGCCCGGCGTGCCCTGGCCAAAGCCGAACTGGCGCTGGGCCATCGCTCCGACGCCCTTCGCGACATGCTCGCCTGCCTGAAAGCCAGGCCCGAGGAGCCACGCGTCTGGCGAGATTACCTGAACATGCTCGAGGTGCTGGGCGAACGGGATGCCTTCGAGGCGGTCCTGACGCGGGCGCCCGCCATCGCGGAGACGCGGCCCGAGCTCTGGGTCGCGCGCGGCCAGGCCCGGGAACGCAACGGCGACTGGACCGCCGCCGCGGCAGATTACCACCGGGCCCTGACGCTGAACCCGAACCTCTCCAACGCCCACTACCGGCTGGCCTCCATCGAACTACGCCTCGGCCACTCGGTCGAGGCCGCCGAGCACCGCAGGCGCTGGAAAGAGCTCGAAGAGGCGCGCTCCGCGCTCCGCCCGGCCTTCGACGCGTACGTCGAGGTCCAACGTCGTCTCCCCAACGATAGCCCCGAACTGCTGGCCTCCCTCAGAAAACTGGCCGAGATCTGCCGAACCCTGGGCTGGACGCGGGCCGCGGCCGGCTGGAACCAGCTCATCGTCTCCTAGGTTTCCAGATTCGCTCCACTTGGGCTGGAGCGTTCTCGGGTTTCCGCCGATACTCCCCGATAGCGGTATGCGCGGGCGGGCAGGACCAGCGCCACCCTCGCGCGTGGACCTATCCCTTCACCAAACAGGGAGCCCCTTCGCATGCAAATGATGCCCGCCGTCCTGGCCTACTTCTCGCCCGAAACCATGCTGCCGCTTTCCTCCGTGATCGCCACCGTCGTCGGCTTCGGCCTGCTCATCCAGCGGAATACGATCCAATTCGCCCTTGGGATCTTCCGCGCCGCCCTGCGTAAACGCCCCGAGGCGGTCACTCGCAAGGGCCCCCACTTCGCCCCGAGATCGGGCCAGGAAGCCCGGCGCTGAGCCTCGCTCTCCAGGCTGATCAGCCGTTGGCCGGCAGATCGCGTCGGGCAAAGAGCAGGAACGCCAGCACCACGCAGGCCCCTCCCGTTCCCGCCAGAATCCCGACGTGCGGGCCGAAGGTCTCCGCCTTCGTGACCAGCTCGACCGGGTCGTACGCCGAGAAAATCGAGACCCGGTCGACCCACGGTTTCCACCACGATTCCGCGAAGACCGGGAACCGCGCGATCACGTGCCCGATGAAGCCAGCCAGCGTCAGCGTCGAGCCAATCCAGGTCGGCCGCCACCGGACATGGTCGACCGTCGAGATCAAAAGCGTGTATCCGTAAATCGGCAACGCGAGCGCGGCGAGGTTCGCCGAAACCCGAATCAGCTCCCAGGCCCCGGGCGGCACGCGGAGCGTATTGTAATGAACCCCGATGATCGCCCCGACCGCCAGCGCCGCTCCCAGCACGCTCAGCCCCAGTACGGCGACCAGCACCTGGGCCAGCAGGTAGGCCGTCCGCGAGACCGGCCGCGAGAGAAGCAGGTCCATCGTCCCCCGCTCAATCTCGGCCGAGACCGCGGCCGAACCTCGTGAGATCCCCCAGATCGCCACCAGCGTCACGAAGAACGGGTGATTCCAGAACGCCATCATCAGCTCGACCGAGGTCGGTGCCTTGCCCACACCTAGCCGACGGAGCCACTCGATCCGTTCGCCCAGCTCACCCGAAGCGATCGTCTTGAGAATCTGACTCTCGTTACTCGACGTGATGTAAACCGAGAGCCATCCCAGGCCGAACAGCGCCGCCGCCGTCAGCAGAAGAGTCCCGCGCGACTCGTGGATCACCTTCCGAACCAGGGCCACGAACGGCTTCATGACGGCTCCTCCTCGTCGCCCGCGGCCGGGCCGTGATACCGATCGTAAAGGGTCCGGAGATCCTCCGTCCCAATCGCGAGATCCTCCACCGGCGCCGAGGCCAACCACCCCAGCAGCGCCGGCAATTCCCCATGATGCTCGTAAAGAAACGCCTCACCCTCACGCTTCCGCTCGATCAGACCAAGCTCGCCGGGGATCGTGACCGGGCCATCCGTCCGATACCGAATCAGGAGCATCCGCAAACCACGCCGGGCATGCATGTCCTCGATGTGCATCAGCCGGCCCTTCCGCATGATCGCCACCCGGTCGGAAACCTGCTCCACCTCCGTCAGCACATGGCCGGAAAAGACCACCGTCTGCCCCTGCCGTTTCGCCTCCTGAACCAGCTCCATCACCAGTCCGCGCGCCGAGGGATCCAGCGCCGAGGTCGGCTCGTCCAGAATCAGGATCTCCACCGGATCCGAGAACACCTGCGCCAGCGCCAGCTTCTGCTTCATTCCGGTCGAGTACGTCCGAACCCGTCGCCGAAGGTCCAGATTCATCACCCGATCCGCGATCGCAATCGCCCGGTCAAGCCCCAACCCATCCCGCAGGTCACTCAGCAGCTCCAGAACCTCGAACGCCCGCATCGACCCGTAAAGCCGAAGCTCCCCCTGAAGGTACGTCGTCCGCCGCCGCACCTGAAGACTCTCTCGCCAGCAATCAAAGCCAGCCACCGCTGCATTCCCCGATGTCGGCCGGAGTAGCCCCAGAAGCAGTCGGATCGTCGTCGTCTTCCCCGATCCATTCGGCCCGAGTAGCCCAAATACCTCGCCTCGCCGAATCTCAAGGTCGAGACCCTCCAGTGCCCTGACCTCGGCATAGGTCTTCGTCAGTTTCCTCGTCCGAATCAATACGCCATCGTCCATCCATCGACCCTCCGGGCAGGTATAAGCCATACAAAACATCGGACCGGCCGGCTCTCGTACCGTCGAATCCGCGAAAATCCGTCCAGACCTCGCGATCAGAACGGGATCTTCCCCTCATCCGTTGCCGATCGGGAGACTTTGGCCTAGCTTAAGTCCGCTTAAATCCGCTTGACGGC
>DAHZZC010000071.1 GCA_027435495.1 Planctomycetales bacterium | reverse complement strand
CTGATTTCGCCCGAGGTTCTCAACCAGCTCGCCTTCGAACGCCTCTCCGCCCTGGCCGCCGACAACGGTCAGCCTGCCGGAACCGAGATCGCCGCGGCCCCGGGCCCACTCTCGCCAGACCGGACCCAGCACCACCGCGACGTCCGCAAGGAACTGCTCGAGCGGTCGGTCACGGCCACGCTCTCCGAGCTCGTCCAGGACGTTCTTATCCGCGCCTGCGACTGCGAGGCGACCGATATCCATTTCGATCCCCAGGACAACGGACTTCGCGTCCGATACCGGATCGACGGCCAGCTCCAGGATATCCTCTTCCTCGATCCCGCCATGGCGACGCCGGTGATCAGCCGGCTGAAGATTCTGTCGAACCTCAACATCGTCGAGCGCAGGCACGCCCAGGACGGCCGGATCACGATCGCCCACCAGAACCGGCCCCGCGACCTCCGCCTCGCAACCTTCCCCACCGCCGCCGGCGAGAAGATCGTCATCCGCATCCACGACGTCCTCACGGACACTCGTGAGTTCTCCGAACTGGGCATGACCGCCGACCAGGCCGAGACCCTCGATCGCCTGATCGCCTCGCCCTATGGCGCTGTGCTGGTCGCCGGTCCCGTCGGTGCCGGCAAAACCTCGACGCTCTACAACAGCCTCGAACGGATCAACTCGCCGACGCGGAACATCATGACGATCGAGGATCCGATCGAACATCGCATCCCGGGCGTCAACCAGGCCCAGATTTCCCAGGGCGAGATGGGCTTCAGCGAGGGCCTGCGAGCCATGCTCCGCCAGGATCCCGACGTCATCATGATCGGCGAGATCCGCGACGACGAGACGGCCCGCATTGGCATCCGCGCTGCGCTCACCGGGGTTCTGGTCTTCAGCACTCTGCACGGCTCGGACGCGCCCAGCACCATCAGCAACCTCTACAATTTCGGCATCCCCGGCTATCAACTCTCCAGCAGCTTGCTGGCGATCGTCTCCCAGCGGCTGATCCGGCGGATCTGCCCGTATTGCCGGGTCACGTACGTTCCCAAAGAGAAGGACCTCGTCGCGCTCGGGCTCGACCCGGCCGAGCACCCGGGCCTTCACCTGCACCGCGGCCTCGGCTGCCCGGCCTGCTTCCAAACCGGCTACCTCGGCCGGACCGGCATCTTCGAGATCATGGCGATCGGCGAGGAACTCCGCGACCTGATCTTCCAGCAGATCCCCAAGGATGTCCTCCGTCGGGTCGCAGTCGACCTGGGAATGCGAACCTTGAAGCAGAGCGCGGTCGATAAGATCCTGGAAGGAGTCACGACGCCCGAGGAGGCTTACCGGGTCGTCTCGTTCTGAACCGACTCCGAGAGCAACCCGAGCGGCCCCGGATCGGGCCGTTCGGATCGATTTCCAAGATCAGGATGGCGATGCGACCGTCAAGGAGGTCGGCGATGCAGCGCGCATGGAGGCGAAAGATTGGTCAGTACGCGGGCGGGGCCGTAGCCCTGCTGGCCCTGGCCGCGACAGCGGGCGCAGGGAACGACGGCCAGAATCCCGGCCTGTTCGGCCGGCTCTTCCGCGGCGGCAACGGCGGCTCCAGCTCCCCCGCGACAACCCCCAAACTCCCCTACGGTGGATCGTCGTACAACTCGACGCCCACCGGCGGTGGGTCGTCGATGAGCAGCCACTCGTCGTTCGGCGACCCCCTCGGACCGTCCGGTCCCTCGACGGGACCCGTCACACCGGCGCCGATCGCGTCGTCGGAAAATCCTGGACTCCCCGAGACTCCACGGGACTTTTCGGGAGGTCAAATGGAGCGGTTGACCCCGAGATCGCGGGTCAGTCAGGCCGTCACCACCGCCGACCCAGTCCTGACCCGCTTCGCCCTCGTACGGTCGAACGACGGCAGCTCGTTCAGCATGTTCCTCCAGATCTTCGCCGATGGAACCGTGGTCGACTCCGAGGGCGTCCACCACGTCCGACCAGCCGACCTCCGGCCCATCTTCGAATCCGTCCAGTCGGGCGAACTGTACCGCCTGCGCGGTCACTGCGGCGCACCCTCAACAGACTTCATCGAATATGTTCATATCGTGGCATACGAGCGACGCCTCGGGCGTCTCCAGGCCCACTCGTTCTCGTACTCGGGCAACCCGCAGGGCTGCGATCACGCGATCCGGCACCTGCACACGGCGATCGAGAATCTCCAGGCGAAGCTAAGCCGTCCGGCCGCGACCTCGCCCGGGATGGCTGCGCCCGGGCCCCTCACGCCCGCGCCGACGGCCCCGGCGCCCACCGCGCCGATCGGTCCGGCGATCCCTCTGTCGAGCCCTTCAGAGTGAGTCGTTGGGGGGTCAATCGTCGGTGGCCGGCAAGCCCCGCCCTACTCTTCCGGGCCTAACGAACGTAAAGTGGGTGAAAGGGCTGTTGCCCGTCTCGGCGGGGTTTTCCCTCGCTTGATGCGGACCCTGAGGTCCACCACCCCTCGCTCCCCGCTGACGACTGACCACTGAAGAAGGACCGCCGCCTCGTGGAACTCCCGCGCGAACCGCTGAAACCCCTGACCGTCTCCGACGCTCCGGTCGAGAAGTTCCGCGAGTTTCTGGAGATCCGCGGCGAGAAGCTCACCGATCGGCGTCGAGTGCTGGTGGAGCACGTTTTCAACTCCCACAAGCACTTCGACGCCGACGAGCTGGTCCGCGACCTGCACGACGCCGGTCAGAAGGTCAGCCGGGCGACGGTTTATCGAACGCTCCGCCTTCTCGTCGAGGCGGGACTCCTGCGCGAACTTCGGCTGACGAACCGGAGTGCCTTCGAGCACGACTACGGATACCCGACCCACGACCACCTGCATTGCACCTCATGCCATCGGGTGGTCGAATTCCGGAACGACGAGATCCTCCGCCTCCGCGACGCGATCAGCCGAGCTCACGGCTTTCGGCCCTCCGGCCATCGCTTTCTCATCGAGGGGGTCTGTCCGACTTGCAGCCGGTCACACTCGCCCCGGCGCCGGCTGGATCTCATTTGATCTCGGTCCTCGATCGAGCCTGAGACGGAGTGGGCTCCCGAGCCCACCCCGCCCAGGCTCGATCGGGACGTTCAGCTCCTCGACTTCTTCGACGACCGGGAGGCCGGGCGCGGTGGGGCCGACTCATTCATCGGCTTCAGCTCGCCGTGCCGGAGCAGTTCCGCCCAGGCGTCGAGACCCTTGCCCTCGGGGTGGTCGGGGTCGTATCCGAGATCGTCGCGGCCGGTGATAAATTTCAGGTTATCCAGCGCCAGCTCGCGAAGGCCGACCGAATCCTTGGCGGGGCCGAGCGTGCTGACCAGGCGGTTCAATAGATCGGGATCACGAACCTCCTGCGGCGAGAAGCCGGTGAGCATCCTCAGCGCAAACCCACCGACATCGGCGCCGAATTCCTCGTCGAGGGCCGATCGAACGCGGGCGTAGGCTTCGGGGCCGGTCAGCATGTACGACCGGACCGCGTAGATCGCCGAGCGTCGGACGGTCGGGTCGTTCGGCCGCGAGAGGTTGGGCATCAGCAGAGAGAGATCACCGAGGGCCTTCAGGGCGGTCACCGCGAGCGGTTTGATCAGCTCGCGATCGTCCTCGATCGCCGCGACGACCTCGGCGAGCACGGGGCGGTCGGCGTGGAAGAGCTTGAAGAACTGGTCCCTGACCTGATTCTCGAATTCCGAGGGCTGGGAGCGGGCAAGCCAGGGAGGCGCATCGGGATTCTGCCCGGTCTGGATCGAGCCGTCGGGTTCGAGCAGGGCCGTTCCGCCGGGCGAGAGGGTCTCGCGGCGGTCGCCCGCGACGACCGTGACCTGCCCCTGCTGGCAGATCACCCCCAGCGAGGCCGGGCGAGTGATCGGCTCCCCGCGCTGGTGTCGGCTGTATCGCTCCAGGCCGACGACGCAATCGGGGGCCAGTTCCAGGGTGATCGAGCGGCCGGCATAGCCGACCTTGAGACGGTCGGCGCCGGGCTGTCGGATCGCCACCCGTCCACGGACCAGCTCGAACGCGGGGACCGGGGCGGAGGGTTTCGAAAGGATGCGAACCTCGGTCTCGTGAATCAGGTTGAGCCGGACCTTGCCGATGTCGATCGACGATCGAAACGGCTCCAGCCCAAGGACCAGGTCGGAGGTTCGGAGCTTCGCCTGCTTCGCGATCCGCTCCCACTCACGGGTGTCGTCGTCGTAGCGGAGGAGGATGCCGTCGGGCTTCTCGGCGATCGCGGCGACATCGTCGGGGACGCTGGGCGGCGGCGGCGTCGGCTCGACGGGCTTTGCCTTTGCGACGTCGGCCTTCGGCATCGCTGGCTCGGGCGCTGGCGAGGGCACGACGACCGCGACCGGCGGAACCACGGGCGCGGGGTTCGGGGCCGCCGCCTCCGGCTCGGGCTCGGGCTGGACGGCGACCGGAACGTTCATCGGGGCGTGAGGGGGAACGCTGAGACTTTCGCGGGCCGCCTCGATCGCGATCCCGATGAGCAGCAAAATGGCGATGGCCGGTCCATAACGCTCGATCCAGGGCTGGCGAGGCGGCTCGGGGAGGGCCCAGGGCTGGATCGGCCGAGTGACCGGCTCCTTCGGCTCGGGCCGACGCCGCGGCATCGGCCGGCGCTTCGCGACGGCCTCTCGCCCCTTCCCCAGTTGATACATCCGGTGGCGCGCCTCGGCGGGCACCTTCACCTTCTGGCCGAGCAGGCTAAGGATCTGGTGAACGCTCGCAACCTCGGCGAGGTTGACGTCCGATGTCAGGCAGCGCTTCTCAAAATCCGCGACCTCCTCGGGGTCGAGATCATTGTCCAGGTAGGCGGCGACGACGTTCGGATCGCTCCCCTCGGGCCCCGATCGACCGGGGACCGTGAGCCGCCGCTGACGGGTGACCCGGTGGATCCGCTCGGAGAGCTCGCGCGCATAGGGACTCTCGGCCACCTGCCGGCCAATCTCGCGGACCTCGTGCGGCTGGAGCGTGTCGTCCAGCCAGGCAAGCAGGGTCCTCAACGTCAGTCTCATGGACGAGTCCCTCGGTTGCTCGGGAAGATCGATCGGAATTTCGGGCCCTCTACCTGATATATGTGCCTCCCGGCGCGAGAATCCGTGCGAGTCGTCGAAAAAATCGGGGGACGGCCAGGTGGCCGGAATCGGTCAGGCGTCGCGTGTACGGCTGTAGGAGCCGGCTCCAGACGGCGATCCCAGGCCGATCCTTTGATCGAGCTTCACGAAAAGACTCTCCATCAGGGCTCGATCCCCAATCGACCGGCCAGGGAAAGTCCGCCGTCGGAGACAATGACCGCGCCGTTGATGTTCGTCGCCGCCTCGCTGAGAACGAAAAGGGCGAGCGAGACAATATCGTCGATCGTTCCGAGGCGGC
>DAHZZC010000070.1 GCA_027435495.1 Planctomycetales bacterium | reverse complement strand
TGCAAATGCCGGAGTGCGTCCGCGACGGCCGCGACCCGGTGCGGGTCGAGATGGCGGAGCAGCGGCATGGCCAGATCCACCAGCGAGGGCGACTCGCCGGCAGGCGGATGGAACCGCAGCGCGACGCCCGGCGCGTCGTCGCCGGTGCCGGAGGCCTCCTCGATCAATTGCTCGAAAAAGCTCTTGGGGGCCGGGACGGTGCGGACGTCGTAGTCGGTCAGCTTGGCCTGGCCAGCGACGAACTCGATCGCGTCGTGGAGGCCGCCGATCCGGTCGACCAGGCCGAGCTCGAGCGCCTGCTTGCCGGTGAAGACCCGGCCGCCGGCCAGTTCGTCGATCGGCTTCTTCAGGCGATTGCCGCGGATCCTGGTGACGTGTCCCTTGAAAACGTCGTAGATTTCGTTCATCCAGGCCTGGAGCCGTTCGCGCTCTTCCGGAGTGAAGGGCTCGCCGGAGGCGAGGAGCCCGGCATTCCGACCGCGCTGGTAGCTCTTGAAGGTGATCCCGACCTTCTTCCACATGGCCTCGGTCGCGAGCTTGCCCCCGACGACGCCGATGGAGGCAGTGATCGTCGTGGCATCGGCGAAGATCACATCCGAGGCACAGGCGACATAGTATCCGCCGCTACCGGCGACGTTCCCCATCGAGACGACGAACGGCTTTTTTGCCTTCACGCGGCGGGTGGCGTCGAGGATGATCTCGCTGGCGACCGCCGAGCCGCCGGGCGAGTTGACTCGCAGGACGACCGCCTTGATCGAGTCGTCGCGAGCGGCCTCGTCGAGCGCCTTCCGGATCTTCGACGATCGAGCCGATTCCTCGCCGAAGAGCGAGGGCTGGGCACCGCCCAGCATGATCGGGCCCTCGACGTGGACAATGCCGACGGCCGGCTTCGACGAGCCCTTCTTCTGGCTCTGACCCATCATCTCGCCCAGGACCTTGAACAGGGCGAACGGCGAGGAAAAATCGATGGTCGGCGTCGCCTTTTTCCCGTACTTTCGATCGAAGACGACGTCCTTGCCGTACTTCGCCTTCAGGACCGACTCGAAGTCCTGGCGATGCTCGACGGCGTCGACCATTCCGGCGGTTTTCGCCTTCTCGGCGGTGTACGGGCCGTTGTCGACCCATTCGCGGGCGCGGTCGGCGGAGACCTTCCGTCCCTCGCCGATCAGCTTCAGGGTCGTTGTGTAGGCGCTGTCCATCAGCCAGTTCTGCATGGCCTCGGCCTCGGGGCTCGGGCCGTCGCGGAGGAAGATTTCGGCCGCGCTCTTGTAGGCGCCGCAGTGGAGGAACTCGGGTTTGACACCCAGCCTGTCGAGCAGGCCGCGGAGATAGGGGGCCTCGCCGAACATCCCTGTGACCCAGAGGTCGGCCGTCGGGACGATGCTCAGCCGAGTGGCGCCCGAGAGCAGGGCATACTCGCGCATGTTGAGCGAATCGGCGTGGGCGTAGACTTCCTTCCCCGCGTTCCGGAGTCGGGCCATCGCGGCGCGAAGTTCCTCGGCCTGGGCGGCTCCGACGGATCCGACCTCGTGGAGGAAGACGACGGCCTTGACCGCATCGTCCTTCTCGGCCTTTTTCATCCGCTCGATCAGGTCGCGGAGCGAGGTTCCGCCGATGGCCCCGAGTGAGAACGACTCGTCGGGTGGGAGTTCGGACAGGTCGCCCGCCAGACGAAAGACCGCGATCCTCGGCTTCGGCGGCTCGGGTTTTTTGGGTTCCTCGCCCATCGCTGGCGAGGAGACGAGCGCCCAGGGCAGGACCATCAGCCCCGCCACGGCGAGGATAACGGCCCTCGACATTCGCATTCTCATCGAACGGATCTCCTGGAGTGGACGGCCACCCGACCGGGCCTTGCCCGCGAGTCGATTAACCCGGGGCCCCGGCGGACAGGCTCGGACGGTTGTTCGCCGCCCGGCCGCCTGTATTCCTGGGGAGATCACAGAAACCACGAATACGCCTTTTCGGGGGATCGGAGGCACCACGAAATGACACGGAGGACACGAAAGGTAGAAGCCTTCCCGATGCATGCGGGGTTCATTCGTGCTCGCCGTGTTTTTCGTGGTTCGACTTTAAACGGATTCGGCGCGGTCGGGGTCCTCGCTTGAGCCGTGGTTGTCTCGATGGCCCTTCGGCTGGCCGCGCAGGGCACCCGCGTCGACGGCGATCTCCTCGGTGAACGAGCCCGACTCGCCCGGCTCGGCATCGATCCGGTCGTCATACCCCGGTCGACCCTCGTTCAGGTTGATCCGCTTCCCCGATTGCAGCTTCTCCGCGCATCGGGTGCAGAATCGCGTGTAAGGGAGCAGATCCAGCCGCAACTCCAGGATCTTTCGGCCGCAATTCTCGCAGGCGCCGTAGGTCCCGCTTTCCAGGCGCTCCATCGCCGCGACCACCTCGCCACGCAGGTATTCCTCGTTCTCCAGCAGAGTGGCGTTCAATTCCTGGAGGTAGACCTCGGTCCCCATGTCGCCCAGATGCATCGGCGCGTTCGAGAGGTTGCCCGCGGCCTGCCCTCCCGTCGGGGTCCGGGCGTTGTCCACCAGGGCGGAAATGTCGGACCCAAGCCGACTCGCCAGCTCGTCGAGTTGCCTGCGATGCACTTCCAGCTTCCGTTTGTTCATTACCCACCTCGGATGCGTGCGTCGGTCGTCCCGTTGCCTATGAAGGCTCACGCATACTTCGTGCCGATGATGCGACCGGGCGAAATCGGTGGGTCAAAGCCGGACGTTGCGGAGTCGGAGCGCATTGAGGATCACGGAGACCGAGCTGAGCGTCATGGCGGCGCTCGCGATCATTGGACTGAGCAGGATGTGAGCGAACGGGTAGAGCACTCCAGCGGCGATCGGGACGCCGATCGAATTGTAGAGGAACGCGAACACGAGGTTCTGGCGGATGTTGTTCATGGTGGCCCGGCTGAGCCGGAAGGCCCGGACGACGCCGCGGAGGTCGCCCTTGACCAGCGTGATCCCTGCGCTCTGGATGGCGACGTCGGCGCCGGTTCCCATTGCGATTCCGACTCTCGCCCGCGCGAGTGCGGGTGCGTCGTTGATTCCGTCGCCCGCCATGGCGACTGATCGTCCCTCGGCCTGAAGCCGTGCGACCTGGTCGGCCTTCTGGTCGGGAAGGATCTCGGCGCGGAACTCGCTGATCCCGAGCTGGCGAGCGACGGCCTCGGCCGAGGTTCTGTGGTCCCCGGTCAGCATGACCAGGCGGATCCCGACGGCGCGGAGGTCGGCGATCGCCTCGGCCGCCGATTCCTTGATGGGGTCGGCGATCCCGAGCAACCCGGCCGGTCGGCCGTCGATGGCGACGAGAACGACCGTCTGCCCGTCGCAACGGA
>DAHZZC010000069.1 GCA_027435495.1 Planctomycetales bacterium | reverse complement strand
ACGCCGACGGCCGGATCGACTTCGCGCTCGCGAATCAATGGCAGCCGTCTTATTTCTACCACAATGAGTGCCCCAAACCGGGCCACTTCATGGGGCTGCACCTCCTGGTCCCCCTGGAGAAAGGAAAGACCACGCTCGTCGAGCCGGGTATCGGGCATCCGACCGCGGAGAATCCGGGCCGGCCGGCCATCGGCGCCTCGGTGGCCGTCCGCTTGCCGGACGGGCGCAAGCGGGTGGCCCAGATCGACGGCGGGGCCGGCAATGCCGGGAAACGCGCCCCGGACATCCATCTGGGTCTTGATACCCTCACCGAGGCCCCCGTGGAAATCCGATGGCGCGACCCGGACGGCCATCCCCACGAGGAAACGTTTTCCTTGAAGGCGGGCTGGCACACCATCCGACTCGCCTGGCCGGCAGAGAGCAAGGGAGAGCTTTAATGGCGACAGCAACAACGGCCGACACAATCACCACGCTGCAGTTCTACCCGAAGCGCAGCGCGATGCGACGATATTTCGCTCTGTGGTACTTCACCATTTTACTCATTGTCTGGAACATCCTCGGCCACCTGTTCCTCGGATTCGAGCAGTCGCACATCCAGCCGTTCGTCGGTGTTGCGACGGCCATCGTCCTCCAGTTCCTGCTGGAGTGGACCGACGCGCGAGTCAACGGCCGAAGGCCGCGATATGCCGGCTCCTGGGCGAATTGGCTCAACTTCCTGCCGCCCGCCATCATCCCGGGCCTGGCGGTTTCGATGATCCTGTATCCCAGCGATCGACTCCTACCGGTGATGTTCAGCGCCGGCCTCTCCATCTGCTCGAAGGTGCTCTTCCGCGCACCCGTGGGCGATGGCAAGACGCAGCACATCTTCAACCCGTCGAACCTGGGGATCGTCGCGACGCTGCTCCTGTTCCCGTCAATCGGGGTGGCCCCTCCGTATCACTTCACGGAGAACCTGACCGGCATGTGGCACTGGGCGCTGCCCGGCCTGGTGCTGGCGACGGGCCTGGTCGTCCACGGGCTGTTCACGGGCCGGCTGACGATGGTCCTGACCTGGCTGATCGCCTTTGTCATTCAGGGGCAGGTGCGGAGCTGGTCCTTCGGGACGTCATGGATCGTCCCCCTGACGCCGATGACCAGTGCCGCGTTCATGGTCTTTACCCTGTACATGATCCCCGACCCCGCGACGACGCCGGTCAAGCCGCTGCGCCAGGCGCTCTTCGCCCTGGCCATCGCGGCGGTCTACGGCTTGCTCCTGGTCGGGCATGTGGTCTACGGCCTCTTCATCGCCCTGGCGATCGTCTCCGCCCTGCGGGCCGTGGGTCTCTACGCCTGGGCGGGATGGCACTCCATTCAAGCAGATCCGCGAGAATCCCTCATGCTCCAGCCGGGGATCGCTGGCTCCGCGAAAGGGATGTCGGCGAGTTGATGCCCGCGCCGGGGCTCCTCGTCGGTCGCTCCGGGCGGCACTCCGAATCTTGCGTCATGATCGATGGCCGCGACACTGGCTCGATGGATGTCGCGACTCCTGCGGCAAAGTGGGACTGCCGATTCCAAAGGTGGAGGTTGACCTGACGATGCCTAGCTCGATCACAAGTACACTGGTCAGCGCGACCAGGCAGCTCGCGGGACGTTATATCTGGACGAGTCCCAACATCGCCCGGACGTTCCGGAGCCGGCCGACGTACCACGCCTCGTTCAGGAAGACCTGGCTGTCCCTCATGTGGGGCGGGGAATCAGAGACCCGGCGCCTGCGAGAGTCGATTGCCGTGGCGATCTCCGCGGCAAATCAGTGCTTTTACTGAACATTAGAGCATCTGCTCTTCCTGCAGGCTGCAGGATCCGACTTCGATCGAGCGCATGCCCTGGTCGACGCCGTTGTGCAGGCCATATGGTCCCCGCATGACGAGCAGACTCCCAAGGATTTTCTCGTTTTTAAGCCTCTGAATCCGCGTATCAATAACGGGCTCGCCCCCTGGCGCAGGGTGCTGGATCCGGAGCGGATCAAGGAGCGGGTGGAGCGAGCCGGATGTGAGGGACCGGAGGGTTTGCTCGTGGCGCTCGCGGCCTACGCGACGCTCGCCTTCTCGTTGGGAGATGCCGATCTTGACTGGATCGCCTCGGCCGCGGCCCGAATTGGTGACGAGGATCTCCTCGTCGAGGCGGCTGGCGTCGTGTTCGCGTTCAACTTCGTCAATCGCATCGCCGACGCGCGCCGGGTGCCACTAGAATATCGCTTTCTCCGCGAGTTGAAACCGGTCCGGGGCTGGGTTGAGCGCCGGTTTGCTTCGTTGATCGGTATGCTCTATGACCTGTCTTTCAAGCAACAGCCCCGCCGCTCGGCCGCGGACCTGCTGGATCGGCTGGGTGTCCTGTTCGAGCGAATGGGGGCGCCGGCGGTGCCCGAGGTCTTCCACTGGTTGAGCCGATCGCCGGTGGTGCTCGAGGGGGTGCTCGAGCTGATCGAAGTCAACGTCATCTGTGCCGAGGTTCGTTCGGACCTCTGGAAGGAGGCGGCGGCGATCGCCGTGGCCTCCCGGGCGATGCCGGGCTCCGGCCTGAGTCGGGTGGTCGATCGGTGGCTCCCCGAGGGATCGTCGTCCGATTCGAAGACACTCCGCTCGTGGGCGGCGCCGCCGGGCATCGCCTCGGATCCGTGTCTCGTGTCGGCGTGTCGCCGATATGCGTGGCAGGTGGCGAACGCGGCCTACACGATCACCGATGAACAGATTCGCAGAATCTCGGTTTTGGGCCTCGGGGACGCTGAGATTCTGGATCTCACGCTCGCCACCGCGCTTTTCTCGGCGCTCTCCATCATCGAACCGATCGGCGCGGCCGTCGCCCCGATACCAAGGGTTGGGGGATAAATGAACCGAACGAATTCTGGAGGACTCGCGATGAAACGACATTACCCCGGGTACATGCCGACAACCCTCCCGCTCGTGATTGCCATGACCGCGATCATGATCGTCTGCGCCTCACCCGGGCTCGCGGCCGACCCGCCCCTCCGGGTACCGTCCTCTGCGAAGGTCCCCGAGTTCGCGGAGATGCTGTGGGCCATTTTGAGGGACGGGGCGGAGATGGGGCCGGATTCCGGCTGGTTCCACCCGTCGGAGAGCCGCTATGAGTGGAGCTGGCTGGTCACTCGGTTCGACCGGAACAGGGATGGCGTCGTGACGGTCGACGAACTCAAGGGGTCGGCCCGCCTGTTCCGCTCGCTCGACCGCGATGGCGATGGGGCCGTCACCGATCAGGACCTCGATTGGTCGCCCCACTCGCGATACCTCCAAGAGCGCGCCCTGGCGCGCGGGCGATTCGCTCAGATGGACAAGAATGGGAACGGCCGAGTCACGCTGGAGGAATGGCAGAAGGCGTTCGCGCAGGCCGCGAACGGGAAGAAGTTCCTCACCCAGGGAGACGTTGCGGCTCTGCTCTATCCGCCGCCAGCGTCCCCGAGGCCGGCGGCGAGCGGTGGGAAGCCAGCCGGCCCGGAGGGACCCTCGCGATGGACGCTCCTTAAGGGCCTGTTCACCGGCGAGATCGGATCGTTTACCGAAGGGCCGAGCCTGGGCCGGGAGGCGCCGCCGTTCACCCTGGAGTCGCACGACAAGTCGAGGCGTGTCTCTCTGACCGAT
>DAHZZC010000068.1 GCA_027435495.1 Planctomycetales bacterium | reverse complement strand
TGGTCTCGGCGGTCAAGTTCCAGTCAGCCTTCTACGAGGCGTACGGCCCGGCCGGTGTTGCCGCTCTCCATGCAGGGGTCCAGCAGGCGAGAGAGAAGGGGCTGATCGCGATCGTCGACGCAAAGCGGAACGACATTGGCTCGACCGCCGAGGCCTACGCGAGGGCCTATCTCGGCAAGGTCCCCGTTGGCGAGAGCTATGAGCCGGCCTGGTCGGCCGATGCCTTGACCGTGAACCCTTACCTCGGCTCCGATGGGATGATCCCGTTCGTTCGCGTCGCAGCCCGGGAGAATCGAGGGGTGTTTGTCCTCGTGCGGACCAGTAACGCCTCGGCCGGAGATTTCCAGGACCTCGTCGCTGATGGCCTCCCCGTCTATCGGCACGTCGCGGCCCGACTTCGAGAGTGGGCTCAGCCTCATGCTTCGGGCGGCGCGTACAGTCTCGTCGGTGCTGTTGTCGGTGCCACCTATCCTGGCCAGCTCGCCGAGCTCCGCGGTGAGCTGCCGGGTATTCCCTTCCTCGTGCCCGGCTACGGTTCGCAAGGTGGGACGGCCAGAGACGTTGCCCCGGCGTTTGATGAGCATGGACTGGGCGCTATCATCAATAATTCGCGCGGGATCACCGGGGCCCATGCCCGATCCCCCTATCGTGAGCGGCATGGGAACAACTGGCAAGGGGCCGTCGAGCAGGCCGTCCGCGACATGATTGACGACCTCGCGGCGAACACTCCGGCCGGACGCCTTGCCTCGACCGGACAGCCCTGATCCTCAACAAGTGATGCCATCTCGCCTCTCTTACCCGAGGGAATCGAATTCGTCGGGGACGGCCCGGTAAGACTTCGTCTCGGCGCAGGTTAGATCAGACAGGTGATCGCCTACCGTGGAAGTTCCGGACCTTTGACCAATGAGGGGACGTTGAGATCCTTCAGCGCCCAGTCGATCTCGGCGGTGGCCAGGACGCGGTCGTCGAGCCAGCCGTCGTCGAGCAACTCCTGAAAGCCTGGAAGCCTGGAAGCGGGTCGCCTTGCAGAGCGGATCGGGATCTGGTAAATTACTTTACCCATGCCGGGGTAGCTCAGCTGGCTAGAGCGGCGGTCTCATAATCCGCAGGTCAGGCGTTCGAGTCGCCTCCCCGGTACTTACGACAGAAGGCGGCATGACCCGCCCCGAAGCGTCTAACCCCCTGAAAACAGGGGGTTTTTCGTTGGCCAACGCCGGATTGGCCGATCCCGCCACGAAGCGACTCACCCCGCCCGTTCCCTTCCCCTCCGGTGGGCAAATGGCTGGCAAAGCGTTCGCTTATGGGATGGGCTTCCGTGATCGGCCGATGGTTCCCGTCGATATCCTCCTTGTCGTCCCAGACAATCCGGTCGAAAGACAGCGTCCGATTTCCACAACTCCGTTCGCCTCTTGAGGCATCTCAACACACCTATCGTCGGATCGTGAATCCGCAAGGAAACCGGATCATCGCCGACAAGACCGATTCCTTGGGTCTGCCCAACAATCTCCCAGGGGCCGCGAGTTCAACTGACCGGGATAGCCCATGCTGCCCCGACATCGCCACAGATCCGTTCTAGAATTCCTGGAGGGAAACGAGTTCTGGCTGATCCTCTCGGCTCAATCTCTTCCGAAGATACCGTGGATGGATTGGAGGCGGGCAGCTCCATCGTTCTTGGAGGATTCTCAAAAGCTTCGATGACACTCGATCGCAACCATCGCTCGACCGGATTGCAGGGGTGGCGGCGCCCGACGGCGACTTCCTGCTCCCCGAGCCGAGCCAACTGTCGATGCCTGCGGTCAGCGAGGGGACCGACGCCCTGTTCCGCAGCCCCGGGAGCCGGCCGATGTTGCAGATGTCGTTCCTCTGCGAGGGGAAGCCGTTCCAGATTACCGTCCTGGAGAGCCAGCCTTGAGCCGGGCCTCGGGTCCAGTCAGCCGGAGGTGAACGTCGATGGAGACCATCTTCCGGGAAGCCGGAATGCAGCCGCTCATCATGGAGTTGCTCACGCGGCGAGCCTGGTTCCGGGCCGACCAGACGGAGGAACTGGAGGGGGTCCTTCAAAAAGCCGGCTCGAAGACGCTGCCTGAGGTGGTCCTGATCCGCGGGGGCTACATCTCAGAGGCAGAGGTCGCGCGAATCTACGCCGAGGACCTCTTCCTCCCGATGGTCCCCAGCATCATCGAGGCCGCTGACGCCGACAAGGAAGCCGGCGGACTTTTGCCCGAGAAGCTCTGCCTCGAACGGCTGTTCTGCGGCTACCGGGTTCGCGACGATGTCCTCGACGTCCTCTTTGTCTCGCCCGAGGAGATGGGAGCCGTCGACGAACTTGAGCTGATGACAGGGCTGCGGATCAACCCGATGATTGCGCCGCTCTCGGTCGTTCAGTCACGGCTCGATGCGCTTTTCAAATCGGCCGAGAACGCCAAGGGAATCGGTGAGGGGGGCGATAGCTTCGACGTCCCGGAGGTCGAGGAGCACCAGGACGAGAACATCCTCAACCTCGACGCCACTCCGCCCGCCGACGCCAACGGCCGAATCGTCCGGATGGTCAACCAGATCCTCGAACAGGCTCTCCGCAACAATGCGAGCGATATCCACCTGGAGCCGTTCGAGGACGGCTGCAAGTTCCGGCTTCGAATCGATGGAGTCTTGCACGAGCTTCCCTCGCCGTCGAAGACCGCCTTCGTCATGATCGTCTCGCGATTGAAGGTCCTTGCCAAGATGGACATCGCCGAGAAGCGGATCCCCCAGGACGGCGCCATCGCGCTGAGGACCGGCGAGAAGCGGGTCGACCTACGCGTCAACACCGTACCAACCGTCCATGGCGAGAAGATGGTCATGCGTATTCTCGACAAGGGCGCCATTCCCCTCAATTTGATGGGTCTGGGGTTCGACCAGCGACAGTCGACGGATCTGATGGAGTCGATCCATTCGCCCTACGGCCTGGCCCTGGTGACTGGCCGGACCGGAAGCGGCAAGTCCACGACCCTCTATTCCTGTCTTAACCAGCTTAATGATGCCAAGGTAAATATCTGTACGGTCGAGGATCCGGTCGAGTACAAATTCAAGGGGATGAACCAGGTGCAGGTCAAGGCGCAGGTGGGACTGACGTTCGCCTCGGCCCTGCGGGCGTTTTTGCGACAGGACCCTGACATCATCATGGTCGGCGAGGTCCGCGATCAGGAGACGGCCGAGATTTGCCTGCGGGCCGCACTGACCGGGCACTTCGTTCTTTCGACGATCCACACCAACGACGCACTCTCAGCGGTGACCCGGCTCCAGGACATGGGGATCGAGCCGTTTCTGCTCTCCTGTGCCTTGCGACTTCTGGAAGCGCAACGGCTGGTCCGTAAGCTCTGCTCGCACTGCAAGGAGCCATACGAGGTCACCGACGAACTCGCCGAGGCGCACAACCTGACACCCGGCGAGTTGCTCTATCGGCCGAAGGGCTGCTTGCAATGCCGTCGGCTTGGCTATCGCGGCCGGATCGCCGTCTTCGAGGTGATCCGGATCACGCCCCGATTGACCAATCTCATCCAGAAGCGCGCGCCGCTGGACCAGCTTCGCAAGGCGGCCCGCGAGGAAGGGATGAAGATGCTCTTCGACAGCGCCCTGACGAAGGTCCGCGAGGGGCTCACCAGTCTCGAGGCCGCGTTGAGCGTCACCATGGCCGAAGAGGAGTGATCGACGCAGGGATGGACGAAACGACCGTCGCCCCGATCAATCGAGAAGCGATCTCCGAGTCCCCAGATGATCTGATCTGAAAACGACAGGTCTCGCAGCCGTGCCACGGGCCCCGAAACGTGGCATAAGCTGGAGTGAGGGCCCGTCCGGGAGCGCCTTGCACGCTCCCGGCCCTCGTTTTCACTCATGGTCGCGATTGGAACGCAACACCATGACAGACAACCCATTTCCGAGGACCCGTAATGGGGCTGATCGCCGGACCCAGCCAACCTCACCATGCGATGCCTTGCGGCCCGGTGGGCGTCGGATTCGCCCAAGGCGTGCCGAGGAACGCGAAGGGCCCTACTTCGTCGATCGCTTCCCGACCTCGATGCTCGCGATGATCGTCGCCCTGCTCGGCCTGACAATCCTCGACGGCGTCCTCACCCTGGAGTTGATCGACCTCAACAGCGAGGAGATCAATCCGGTAATGGCCCACCTCATCCGTCGCGGCGACGTCGCTTTCCTGATGGGCAAGTATATCCTGACAGCCATCGGCATCCCGTTTCTCGTCGTTTACCAGCATTATCCCCTCTTCCGGACGCGGTTCCGGGTCGGCTGGCTGCTGCCGATCTTCCTCGGGCTGTATCTGATCCTATTGTTCTACCAGTGGACTCTGTTCCAGATCGGACGGCCGGGGGCGAAGGTCTCCGCGCCGGCCCAGATCGCGAGGGCCTCGCCATGACGATCGAGCATCACGCCGCGCTGGCGGCCTTCTGGATGGTCCTGGGCGCTTGCGTGGGGAGCTTTCTGAACGTCTGTGCGTACCGAATCCCGAGGGGGATGAGCCTCACAAAGCCCCGGTCGCGATGTCCTGGCTGCGGCAACGCGATCCGGGCCCGAGACAACGTGCCGGTGCTCGGCTGGTTAATCCTCCGTGGTCACTGCCGGGGCTGTCGAGCGCCGATCTCGGTCCGGTATCCGGCGGTCGAACTGACGATGGGCCTGCTCTTCGCCATGCCCTACCTGGTCGCCCTCGCGGTCGCGGGGGGCGACCCGTGGGAGCGGGTCGGCGCCGTACCGATGCTCGCCTTTCTCGTTTCGAACTGGGCGGTCGGCCTGGCGTTGGCCTGGTTGGTTCTGGTCGGTCCGTTGGGATTCCAGGCGATTAATGGGCGTCGGGTGGGAGCAGGATACGGAGCCCAGCCTTCCATCGCCCCTCCTTCGCCAGCAATCGTTGATTGAGTCGCACGATCTCCTCGGCGCGAGAAGGATCGCCGAGCCGATCTCGCGCGATGCTTCTCGGCGTCTCGTCCGGTCCGATCAGGTGGTTGATGGCTCTCGGTCGCGCGGTGAGGAGGGGAGTGAGATGGAAGGCCCCACGGTTGGCCTCCTCGTCGGGCGCCTGCATCCCGGCGCGATCCTCATTTCCAGATACTTGCACCTTCCAGCCGCCGACCTCGGGTAGTTCGTCGCGTGGCGGGATCACGAGCAGGTCGCCCGGACGGAGGCCGGACCGCGCGATCCGGCCGCGGTTGAATTCGCCGAGCGAGACGGCATACTGGCGTGACCCATAATAGCGGCCGGCGATGGCCTCCAGGGTCTCGCCGGCTCCGACCGTGTGCCGGCGCGGGGCGGCTACCACCCGGTGGGGTGAACGCTCCGGGGAGGCTAAAACGTCCTCCGGCTCAAACTTTTTCGGGGCCGGCTTCTCCTCGGCACGATCGGGGCTCCAGCCGGCGCGGGCGAGCATCGGGTCACGGCGGGGAGTGCTCGCGTCGGCCATCGATTCCCGGCCCATTGCCTTTCGTCGGGGACCGTTATCCGAGGACAGGGGAATTTGTTGCTGGGCCGATGGCTGGGGCGGCGACCCGGGCACCGTTCCAGAGTTTGCTCCATCCGGAGCCGAGGCGCGGGGGGCCTGAGCCGCTGGAACGACCGACCCGGGCGCGATCGAACCGGGTCCAGGCGGCGCCGTGGTCACGCGGGCGAGTTCCGCCGGATCGGATCCGCGATGGCGAGAACGCCGGGCGAACCACTCCCGAATCGGCCCCCTTCGTCGTTTGGCCGCCGAGGGATCGGAATGGGCAGGGTCGTCGGCCGGAGCGGGTGCAGGCCCCGTCATCGCAATCGAATTCGCCGGGGCGTTCGTGGGATTCGGGGCCAGGGCATTGGCCGCGGCGGCGGCCGCCGCGACGTTCGGGTTGGCTCCCGCCAAGGCGTTCGCCGGGTCCGCGACCGGTTGAGAGGGGATTTTCCCGCCTGGCGGGCCGGTCTCCAGGTCGAAGGTCCGGGTTCCGTTGGGGAGCATCCGGGATGTGGAGGCGACCGGGCCGGCCGTGGCGTGGGCCATCGGATCGCCGGTCCAGATGTGCGGGGTCAGCACGACGACCAGCTCTCGACGCCCCTCTTGCTTCTGATTGATCCCGGTGAGGAAACCCAGTCCCGGCCATCGCGAGAGGCCCGGGAGTCCCTGGTAGCTGTAGTCGTCCTCGTCCTCGATCAGACCGCCGATAACCAGCGTCGAGCCGTCCGGGACCATCACGTTGGTCGTTAGCTCGGCGGTATTCTGGTTGGGGATATTGTTCGTCACCGAGCCCGAACTGCGCTCAGGATGGATTTCCATGCGGACCATCCCATCATCGGAGACGAACGGACGGAGCCGGAGCAAGGTCCCGGTGTTGAGGAACTGGACCTGCTGGATGGTGCTGGTAAAGTTCTGCGAGAGGGTCTGGAAGCCGAGCCGAGTGCCAAGCTGGATCTCGGCCCGCTGCTTGTTCATGACCAGGATCCGGGGGCTGGCGAGGATTTTTGTACTGCCGATCGTCTCCAGCGCTCGGATGAAACCAGTGACGTTGTTCGAGATAAAGCCGAACTTGACGCCGTTGGTCGCAGAGGTGAAGCCCTGAGCGTCGTTGGCTGTCCCCTGTGCGATCTGGCCGCCGGCTGTCAAAAGTCGGGTGGGCGTGAAACCGACGTTGCCATTGAGCCCGGTCCCGCTTCCAATCGTGCCGAGCGTCTGGCCCAGATTATCCACCAGGCCGAGATTCACCCCGAGTTCGCGGTCATGCTCGTAGTCGACACTGATGATGACCGCCTCAATCAGGACCTGAATGGGCCGGACGTCGATCCGCTGGATGATCTGGTCGATGATCTGGAGATTCGACTCATAGTCCTGGATGATCAGGTGATCATAATCGGCCATTGAGTTGCCGCCGGTAGGCGGCTGAAAGCCGCCGATGGTCGGGCCGCCGCCGGTCGGAGCCGAGCCGCCGGGGCCGCCGACCCCACCACCTCCGCCACCGCCCCCGCCACCGGCTGACATCCCCTGGCCGCCACCCGAAACGAACGTCGCCGACTCACTAATCCCAAACCGATACGACGGTGTCACCGCGATCCGCTTCTGCCCAACGTCGGGGCTCAGGAACGGCCGGATCACCCCGTAGATTTCGTCAGCCCGGACATAGTTGAGCTTGTAAACCTTGGTGAGAATCCGCTCCTTCTTCGTGAACTCGTCCTCATCCTGAAGCTCCTCCTTGGTGTAAAGGTAGTGGATCTTTCCCTCTTGCTTGTCCGTCAGGTTGGCGAGCTTGATGATCGCCTCGAGGACACGCTCGACGGTGACGCCATCGAAGTTGGCGGTGATCGTGCCTGAGACCTTCGGCGAAACGAGAATGTTCGACCCACTCCGACGGCTCAGGAATTCGAGGAGCTTCCGGACTTCGAGCTCATTGACGTGCATTGTGACCAGACCGCCTTCGTCGATCTGAACCTGCTGGTCGACATCGACGGCAGGCGCAGAGCGTGCGGCCGGGCCCTGGTTGGGGCCGGGCGCCGGCCGCGCCGGCGCAACCGGAGGACTGGCCGCCGGAGGCGACGGCCGCTGACCCGAACGGCCCTGGACCTGCTGGCCTCCCCGCGGCGGAGCATTCGACGGGCCCCGTAAGCCGGGTGGACCGGCCTGTGCAACGGCCGCCTCCGGGATCGGTTCAATCGAGGGAGGATCGTCGGCGGAAGACCTCTCCAGAGCGGTCGTCGACTGGCCTTGCATGGCCGTCGGCAGGATCGAAGGGTCCAGGAGGGCGGGCGGCGAGGTTTGAGTCTCACCTTCGCGACCGGGGCCGGGATGAAAAAACACCGATCCCGGCAGGAGTGTCGCCCTCGGCGTGGCACCGACACCCCCGCGGTCCTGGGCGCGGACGATCGATGCAAGCCCAAGGGCCAGCACAATCCCCGTCATCGCCATATGCGACTTTGGTGCCAAGACACTCGCCCCTTACCGGCCAGGATCTCATCCGACCATGACGACAGTGTCAAGCCGGTTCGGCTTGCCCTGAATCCGATCCATCGCCTCTCCGCCCCGCGCGAGCATTCATTCCGGCGCTCGGGAGCCTCTTCTCACCCAGATACTTCGGTCGCAGCAGTGACGAACTTAAGGATTGTGCCTGTTCTTGCGAGGATCGCGGTCAGGCAAGATGAGAGAGATGGGGGCTCGACGCGTTCCCTCCCATCGGTCCGCTGGTCCACGCGCCAGGGCGGGCCAGGGGCCCTGATAGACGTAAACCCAGGCCCGGCATCCCGAGCGTGTCATCGTCTCTACGCGGCGATAGAGGCCCCGATCGACCTCTTCCCAGGGATCGAGTTTCTCCTCCAACTCGCGGAGCGAAACCGGATGAACAAAACCGTGGACCCAACCGGCATCGGGATGGTCGAGGTCGATCAACGCGGGGTAAGGGCCAAAGTCATACAGCCGGCCGCGCACGGCGTCGGCCCACCAGCCGTCGCGCTCGGCCGCTTCTAGATTGGCGGGCATCAGCGTGCCATAGGCGAAAAGATGCATCGGGGCGGATCCTCGGCGTCATCGCCTCCGGTTGAGTACGGTCCCCAGGTCGTGGGCGAGCGAGTGGAGGATGAGGTTGGTGGCAAGCCGCCGCTGGAGGTGATAGTCGGCCTCAAGGCATCGATCCGCGAGGACGAAAACGTCTTCCGGTTCGAGTCGTCCGGCGACCGAGCCAGCGGCGCGTCGGTCGTCGGGATCGGGGCAGGGGGGCTCGAGCCCGGCCGTCTGCCAGAGAACGCCTCGAAAAAACCGGGCCAGCTCGCCGATGAGGAGCCCGGCCCGCCGGCGCTGGTCGACCGACTCCTTCCCGGACTGCTTGACGTGTTCGAGGAAGCGGTTGGCCAGAGTGGGTGGATCGAAGCCACGATCTGAGGCCAGTTCGTCGATCAGGTCGCGTCGGAACCGTTCGAGGTTCGGGTCGGCCAGGCCGAGCGCTCGACGGACGCTCCCGTCTCCGAGGGCGGCGAGGCGGGCCGCATCGTCGGGATCGCGGGCGACGCCCCGCTCCAAAAGGATCGCGCCTACATCCTCCGCGGGAAGTGGATCAAACCGGACGACCTGGCAACGCGAGACGACCGTTTGAAGTTGGACCTCGACGGAAGTCCCAATCAGGATCAGGACAGCCCCCGGCGGAGGCTCTTCCAGAGTTTTGAGGAATGCGTTGGCGGCCTCCTCGTTGAGGTCATCGGCGTCGTCGAGGATCGCCACCTTCCGAATTCCCCGGGCCGGCTTGAGGGCGAAATGCTCGCAGAGGTCGCGGATCACGGCGATCGGGAGTTCGTGCTTGTCCTCGGGGCGGGCGGCCTCGGCGAAATCGGGATGCGTTTCCGCCTCGACCTGGAGACAGCCGGGGCACGCTTCGCACGGTTCGAGGCGCTCGGCCGGGACCGTCTCGCAGAGCAGGGCCTGGGCGAGCTTGCGGGCGAACGTCCGCTTGCCGATCCCCTCCAGCCCGACGAACAGAAGCGCGTGGGGGAATCGCCCCTGTTCGAGGCTTCGACGCAGCTCCGCGACCACCCGGTCATGACCTCGGATCGAGTGCCAGGGCAAGATTCACCTCGCGACGGATCAGCAGGAAGACGCTCTCCGGGTCCAGGGAGGCATCGACCATCGAGATGGACGTCCCGTAAAGCTTATCCAGTCCTCGTCGCCTCATCGCGGCGTCGTGGTAGCCGGCGCGAACCCGTTCGTAATAATCGGCCGCTCGATCCTCGATCCGATCGCGAGCCGGCCCGACCCGCGCGCGGGCGGTCTCGGCAGGAACATCGAGCACGATCGTGAGGTCGGGAACCAGCCCGCCGGTCGCCGCTCGTCCGACCGCCGCGATCTCCTTCGGATCGAGCCCACCGGCGAGTCCCTGATAGACGATCGTCGAGAGAAGGAATCGGTCGCAGACCACGACATGCCCCGAGTCGAGTGCCGGCCGGATGATCTCCTCGACCATCTGCGCCCGGCTCGCCATGAAGAGGAGCATCTCGGCCCGCATCGAGAGCGGGACGGTTTCCCTTTCCATCAGGATCGATCGGAGCCAGTCGCCGAGCGCCGTCCCGCCGGGATCGCGACAGGTGACGATCTCAAGTCCGCGGGCGCGCAGCTCCTCGGCGATCCGCGCCGCCTGGGTCGTTTTGCCACCGCCGTCGGGGCCTTCGAGCACCAGGAAGAACCCAGGGTGCGGTTCCCGACGTTCGTCTCGATCCTTCATCGAAAAGGGCCCTCCTCGACATCACCTCATCTTACGCGATTGCCCGGCGCCGGCCGAGATCGAATCTGCTATCATCGCAGGCCATTGAGGCCGGGGCGGTTCCATCGAGCGGAGGGTGGTAGGAATGTTCGACCTAGACGTGGTGCAGGGGAGCCTTCGGGATTCCGGGCTCGACGGCTGGCTGCTCTACGACTTCCGTGGAAGCAACGTCCTGGCGCGGCGAGTGCTGGACCTCGACCACAAGCCGGTCGGATCTCGGCGGTTCTTCTACTTCATCCCGGCCCGGGGCACGCCGAGGAAACTCGTCCACCGGATCGAGCCAGGCGCCCTCGATGACCTGCCCGGCGGCAAGACGACCTATCTGACCTGGCAGCAGCTTGAATCGGGCGTGGCCGACCTGCTCGAAGGCAGCCGGCGAGTCGCGATGGAATACGCGCCTCGGGTCTCGAATCCTTACGTCTCGAAGGTCGACGCCGGGACGATCGAGATGGTCCGGTCGACGGGCGTCGAGGTCGTCTCCTCGGGCGACCTGATCCAGTTGTTCGAGTCGACCTGGGACGACGACCAGTGGGCGATGCACCGCGAGGCCGAGCGGTTCACGACCGCCGGGTTCGACCTGGCTTTCGGGCTGATCGCCGATCGGGTCCGCACCGGTGGGACGATTCGAGAGACCGAGGTCCAGGCGGCCATCATGGACCACTTTCATCGGAACGGCCTGACGACCTACAGCCCGCCGATCGTCGGCGTCGGCCCGCACAG
>DAHZZC010000067.1 GCA_027435495.1 Planctomycetales bacterium | reverse complement strand
CGAGCTTTTTGCGGAGCAGGGGTTCTCGGACGCGGTCACGCAGCGGCTGGTGGAGCGGCTCGGCGTGGGGAAGGGGACGCTTTACCGGCATTTTCCCAGCAAGCGGGCCCTCTTCCTCGCGGCGACGGATCGCGTGATGCGGAAGATGCAGGAGTGCATCAGTGCCAATGTTCTGGGCGTTGAGGACGGGCTGGAGCGGATCGAGCGGGGGGTGGCCACCTTTTTGCAGTTCTTCGCCGATCATCCGGCGTTCGTGGAACTGCTGATCCAGGAGCGGGCGCATTTCAAGGACCGGAAGCGGCCGACCTACTTCGAGCACCGTGAGATCAACATCCAGCGGTGGAAGCAGCTCTACCGGAGCCTGATGGACGCCGGTCGGATGCGCGAGATGCCGGTCGACCGGATCTCCACCGTGATGAGCAACGTCCTCTACGGGATCATGGTGACCAACTTCTTCAATGGTCAGCCGGCGCCGGCGGATGTCCAGGCCCGCGAGATCCTGGATGTCCTCTTCGCTGGCGTTCTCAGTGAAGAGGAACGCCGGCGGTTCCTGGCCGGGCGATTGACGACTACCGACGAGACGAGCGATGAGACCAACAGGGGCGGCCCATTCTCGGGCGCGAACTATCATGATGCGATTCCAGTGGGTCCTCCTGTCGATCCCCTTGCTGGCGATGGCCGCGACCTCGACCGGATGTCAGCAGGCCAAGTCGCAACCGATGCGGCCGACGCCCATTGCGGTCTATGACTCGCCGATCGTCCGCGAGGTGACCGATTACGAGGAGTTCCCCGGCGACACCGATACGCCCTACTCGGTCCAGATCCTGGCACGGGTCTCCGGCTACATGACCCGCGTCTACTTCACGGACGGCAGCAAGGTGCGCAAGGGAGACAAGCTCTTCGAGATCGATCCCCGGATGTACAAGGCCGATCTCGATCGCGCTGAGGGAACGGTGAAGCAGTATGAGGCGCACGTCGATCGGCTTCGAAAGGAATACGATCGCGCCAAGAACCTGCTCCGGCGCAACTCGGTGAGTCAGGAAGAGCACGACCGCTACAAGGCCGATTTCGAGGAGGCCGAGGCCAACGTCCAGGTCGCCAAGGCCAACCGCGACCTGGCCCGGCTCAACCTCGAATGGACCGAGGTCACGGCGCCGATCGATGGGATGCTCAGCCGGCGAATGGTCGATCCGGGCAACCTGGTGAAGGCCGACTCCAGCGTCCTGACGACCGTCGTCAGCCTCGACCCGCTCTATGTCTACTTCGACGTCCACGAGCAGGCGATGCTCCGGATCAAGCGGCTGATGCAGTCGGGCAAGCTCAGGATGCAGGCTCAGGGGCCCAAGGCCGTTCCGGTCGACATCGCCCTTTCGGACGAACCCGACTTCCCCCACCACGGAATCGTCGACTTCACCGATAACAAGGTGGACCTGAACACCGGGACGCTCCGGTTCCGGGCGACGATCCAGAACCCGGCGGACTCCTACGGCAATCAGTTCATCGTTCCGGGGCTTTTCGTCCGGGTTCGGCTCCAGATCGGCGAGCCGCACTCGGCGATCATGATCGCCGAGCAGTCGCTTGCCTCCGACCAGGGGCAGAAGTACGTCTTCGTGGTCAAGCCGATGGTCGGCAAGGACGGCAGTCCGGTCAAGAACGAGAAGGGCGAGCCGAGATACATCGCGATCCGACGGAACGTCGGCGAGGTCGGTGTCCTTCGCGACGGCTACCGCGAGGTGGAGAAGGGTGTCGAGCCGGGCGACTGGGTCGTCCGGTCCGGGATGCAACGCCTCAAGGACGGAATCGAGGTCGTCGCCGAGCGATACCGGGGCGAGTCGGCCCCGGCCGCCGAGAAGGCCCAGGCGAAGCCGGCTCCCGCCGCGAAGCCCGAGACCGGGGCCGGCCGTCCCTCGGGTCCTCAGACGCGACCGCCCGCCGCCTCATCGGCCCGCCCCAGCCCCCTGGCCGGAGGCGACCGCGTCGCCAGGCCCGGCCCCCGCGGTTGATCGTTCTCCGGGTTCGGGGCCTCATCGCCCTTTCTTCCTCTTCCTACTGCCGACCCCGCGGGCACCCGGCCCGCGGCGCAACCAGGGAGCGAGCGACGCCCGTGTTCTCGCGATTCTTCATCGACCGACCGATCTTCGCCACGGTCCTCTCCATCGCCGTGACGCTCGCCGGCGGCCTGGCTCTCTGGGCCTTGCCGATCGCGATGTATCCGCCAATCGCCCCGCCGACCGTCAGCGTGACCTGCCAGTACCCAGGCGCCAGCGCCCAGGTCGTCGCCGAGACCGTCGCCGCGCCGATCGAGCAGTTCGTCAACGGCGTCGAGAACATGATGTACATGTCCTCGACCTCCGCCAACGACGGCAACTACAGCCTGACCGTCACCTTCCGCCACGGAATCGACATGAACCTGGCGCAGGTCCTGGTGCAGAATCGCGTGGCGCTCGCCATGCCGCTCCTGCCCGACGTCATCAAGGCGACCGGGGTCACGACCAAGAAGCAGTCGCCCGACATCCTCCTCGCCTGCGGCGTCTTCTCCCCAGACGGCACCTACGACCAGCTCTACCTGAGCAATTACGCCCAGCTCTACATCCAGCCCGAGCTCTCCCGACTCCCGGGGATCAGCGAGGTCCGGATGTTCGGTCAGCGCGACTACAGCATGCGGATCTGGCTCGATCCCGACAAGCTCGCCATCCGCAACATGACCGCCGGCGACGTTGTCGCGGCCCTCCGCGAGCAGAACATCCCCGTCGCCGCCGGCCAGCTCGGACAGACCGCCGCCTTCGAGGGGCAGAACACCCAGATCACGCTCGACACCCTCGGCCGGCTCAAGACCACCGAGCAGTTCGCCAACGTCATCATCAAGACAACCCCCGAGGGCCGCTACGTTCGCGTGCGCGACGTCGTCAGTCCCCACAAGGACGCCCTCGGAAAGCTGGTCGCAGGCGTCGAACTCGGCGCCAAGAACCAGGACACCAACGCCAAGGTCAACGGCCACCCGGTCGCCAACCTCGCCGTCTTCCAGCTCCCCGACTCCAACGCCCTCGAAACGGCCGACCTCGTCAAGGCCAAGATGGAGGAACTCAAAAAGGAGTTCCCCAGGGGGATCGACTACGAGGTCCGATACGACACCACGCCCTTCATCCGTGAGTCGATCCAGGAAGTCTTCAAAACCCTCCTCGACTCGGTCGTCCTCGTCGCCCTGGTCGTCCTGGTCTTCCTTCAAAACTGGCGATCCGCGATCATCCCCCTGGTCGCGGTTCCCGTCGGGATCGTCGGCACCTTCGCCGTCATGCTCGCGATGGGCTTCAGTCTCAATAACCTCACCCTCTTCGGACTCGTCCTGGCGATCGGAATCGTCGTCGACGACGCCATCGTCGTCGTCGAGGCCGTCGAGCACCACATCGAGCACGGCCTCCGACCACGGGCCGCGACGATCAAGGCGATGGACGAGGTCTCGGCCCCGGTGATCGCGGTCGGGCTCGTGCTCTCGGCGGTCTTCATTCCCTGCGCCTTCATCACCGGGATCACTGGCCAGTTCTTTCGCCAGTTCGCCCTGACGATCGCCTCGTCCACCGTGCTCTCGACGCTCAACTCGCTCACCCTCAGCCCGGCGCTTGCGGCGAAGCTCCTCCGGCCGAAGCGCAAGGGCCACCATGAGCCGCTCCCCTCGATCGCCTACGCAATGGTAGGGGCCTGGGCCGGCTACGCCTGGCTCGTCCCTTACCTCCACGAACACCATGCCACCCCGGCGACGGAAAACTCGGGCCGTTTCCCGGCGATGGTCGCCTCGGCGATCGAGATGGCGATCCAGGCCGGGCTCAGCCGCGATCGGGCGATCCTCACCCTCGGCCTTCTCGGCGGCATCCTCGGCGGCCTCCTGGTGGTCCTGCCCTCCAACCGGATTCTGGGGGTGATCTTCGAACTCTTCAACCGAGGCTTCACCGCGACCTCCAACGGCTACGCCCGATTCGTCGGCTGGATGCTCAAGCGGTTCGGCCGGGTCCTGCTCGCTTACGGCGGACTCCTCGCCCTGACCCTCTTCCTCTACAACGGGACGCCGCAATCCCTCCGAGACCGGCTCTACCAGCCTCCACCCGGACCCGGCAAGCCGCCCGCCGGATTGCTCCACCAGGCCGACCAGAAGCTCGCCGCCTGGAGCGTCCCCGAGAAGAGCCTCCTGGCAAGCGTCAAGCAGGGCGCCCAGTTCACCGTCGAGCAGGCCAAAAACCTCGCCACCTTTACCGGGACCCCGCGCGGCTTCATCCCCTCGCAGGACATGGGCTACCTCCTCATCAACATCCAGCTCCCCGACTCCGCCTCGCTCGAACGCACCCAGGCCGTGATCGACCGGATCGACCAACTGGCCCGCCCGCTCCCCGGCGTCTCCGCCACCGTCGGAATCGCCGGACAGTCCCTCCTCCTCAGCGCCTTCGGCTCCAACTTCGGCACCATTTTCTGCACCCTCAAGGGATTCGACGAGCGGAAGTCGCCCAAGCTCTACTACGAAGTCATCATGAACCAGCTTCGGGGCCTCCTGGCCAGGGAAATCCCCGACGCCACCATCATGATCTTCGGCCCGCCTCCCGTCCGCGGCGTCGGACGCGCCGGCGGCTTCCTGGTGATGGTCGAGGACCGCGGCGACAACGGATCAGCCGCTCTCCAGGTCCAGGTCGATAACCTCGTCGATCTCGCCAACCACCAGCCCGAGCTCGTCCCCGGCGGCAACACCTCCGTCTTCCGGGCCAACGTCCCCCAGGTCTTCCTCGACGTCAACCGGACCGCCCTGATGCTCAAGGGCGTCCGCCTCGCCGACGTCTTTCAGACCCTTCAAATTTACCTCGGATCGCTCTATGTCAACGACTTTAACCTCTTCGGCCGGACCTGGCAGGTGATCGTCCAGGCTCAGGCGAAGTACCGCGACCAGATCGACGACATCCGCCGCCTTCGCGTCCGAAACGCGACCGGGACGATGGTCCCCATCGGCGCGGTCGCCGACGTCCGAATGATCAACGGTCCCCTCGTCCTGACCCGGTACAACATGTACCCGGCCGCCTCGATCAACGGGAACGCCCGGCCAGGAATCAGCTCGGGACGGGCCATCGAGGTCATGCAGGAGCTCGCTCGATCCGAGCTTCCCAAGTCGATGTCGTTCGAGTGGACCGAGCTCGCCTACCTCGAGCTTCAGGCCGGCGACACCGCCATGATCGTCTTCGCCTTCTCGATCGTGATGGTCTTCCTCGTGCTTGCCGCCCAGTTTGAAAGCTGGTCGATGCCGCTCGCGGTGATCCTTTCGGTCCCGCTCTGCATCCTGGGGGCTCTCGTCGGCGTGAATGCCGCCGGGATGGAGATCAATATCTTCACCCAGATCGGCCTGGTGGTGCT
>DAHZZC010000066.1 GCA_027435495.1 Planctomycetales bacterium | reverse complement strand
GAACCACAAACTAAGGACATAATCATGAAAAAGGCGACATTCGGCGCCGGCTGCTTCTGGGGTGTCGAGGCGACGTTCCGCCGCATCCCCGGCGTGGTCGATACGGCCGTCGGCTACGCGGGTGGATTCACCGAGAATCCGAGCTACAAGGACGTCTGCACCGATCAAACTGGCCACGCCGAGGTCGTCCAGGTCGAATACGACCCGGCGAAGGTCTCCTTCACTCAACTTCTCGACGTCTTCTGGAAATCGCACGACCCGACCCAGGTCAACCGCCAGGGCCCGGACTACGGTACCCAGTACCGAACCGTTATTTTCTACCACGACGACGAGCAGAAAGCCGAGGCCGAGGTATCGAAGCAGAAACTCGAGGCAAACGGCAAGTTCTCGCGTCCGATCGCGACGCAGATCGTCCCCGCCGGACCGTTCTACCGGGCCGAGGAATACCACCAGCGCTATCTTGACAAGCGCGGGCTGGAGAATTGCCACATCTGAAGCAAGAGCGGCGGCCCGATCCAGCGATCGTCCGCCGCCCGCTATCGAACAAAATCAATGGCCTGTCAACTCGTTGACCAGCCGATCGGCGTGGTAGACGGAACGCAGCGCTTCGAGAATCCCGCGCGAGTCGACCGAGACCGCGCGGGCCTGCCGTTCGTCGTAGCCGAAATCCAGGACAAGCGACTGGATATTCCCATCGAAGATCAGCCCGACAACCTCGTTCTTGCGGTTCACAACGGGACTGCCCGAGTTCCCGCCGATGATGTCGGCCGTCGAGACAAAGTTGAGCGGAGTCTCCAGCCGGAGCTTGCCCGACTCACGCGCCTTGTGCCAGCTTGCCGGCAGTTCGTAGGGCGATTTCTCGCCGTGGGCCTTCGCGTGCTCGAATGCCCCACCGATCGTCGTGTAGGGCGGGATGGCCTTGCCGTCCTGCTCATAACCCCTCACCACGCCGAACGCCAGGCGGAGGGTGAACGTCGCGTCCGGATAAACCGAGTCGCCCTTTGCCTCGAAGAGAGCGCGGGCGAGGATCGCGTAATTGGCCGCCTCAACACCCTCGACCTCGTCCTCCTGGATCTTGCGGAGGCGGCGGGCCTCGGCATCCACGACGACCGCCAGCTTGATCATCGGGTCATCCGATGCCTCGATCGCCGCGATCCCACCGGCCGCGATCTTCTTCCGCGTCTCGACGTCGACCAGCTTCGTCCCCTGCACCAGCTCGCGGGCTGCCTCGGCGGGCGTCCGGCCGTGAAGGACCCGCTCGATCATCGGGTCGTCGGGCATCGCCTTCTTCCACTCGCTCAGCGAGTGCGCCAGCTTGGCCTGTTCAAACAACGGATAGATCGGGGCCGGCGAGAACAGGCCCAGTTCGAGCGATTCCAGGTTCGACTCGCGATACTCCTTCAGGCGATCGGCGTTCGGCTTCCCCTTCTCGGCGGCGTGCCGGACCAGGTCGCGGGCGACCTCGAACAGCAACGAGTCAAACGCCCATCCCCGCTCCAGGTACGACCACGGCTTCATGATCCGGGCCGAGGTCTTCTGCGCCTGCGTGATCCGGTCCCAGGCCGCGACGCGGGGGTCGCCGGCCTTGCTCGCGGCCGTCACCCGGTCACGTAGCTCGGCCTCCGCCTGACGCTTCCGATTGAGGAACTCGACGTCCTTCAACCCATCGAAGCCACCGACCCTCGCCTTCCGGCTGTTCTGGATGCTGAACAGTTCCTCCTGAGCCTGGCGGGCCTGCTCGGGTCCCTGCTTGCCGAACGCGAGCAGCATCGCCTCTTTCTTCATCAGGAAATCGAGCAGGAACGGGAACCGGAGGTCGCGCAGGTACTCCAGGCTCGCGACCGTGTTCAGCCGGTCGGTCCGCCCGGGGTGGCCGGCGACAAAGATCAGCTCGCCGTCCCTGGTCCCATCAGCGCTCCACTTCAGGTGGTGCTCGACCTTCGCCGGCTTGTCGTCCTCGTAGGCGCGGAAGAAGCAGACGTCGAGGTCATATCGCGGATACTCGAAGTTATCGGGATCGCCGCCGAAAAACGCGATGTCGAACTCGGGCGCGAAAACCAGCCGAACATCAGTATACTTTTTGTACGTATACAGATGATACTGGCCGCCCTGGTAAAGGGTGACGACGTCGTTCCGCATCTTGTTGGTGTCGGTCGCTTCTTTTTCGATCCGGGCCATGGCCTTGCGTTTGGCCTCGCCGGCGCGGGCGTCGTCCATTTCGGGGCTGACGTCGCGGTTGACCACGTCGGTGACGTCGCGGATTCCGACCAGGACGTTCAGTTCCAGGTCAGGAGCGCGGACCTCGTCTTCGCGGCGTGCGGCGAAGAATCCGTCGTGGTGATAGTTCTTGTCGGCTGTGCTGAGCTTCGAGAGGGTGTCGGCCCCGACATGGTGGTTCGTCATGATCAGCCCGTCGGCCGAGACGAACGAGCCCGAGCCGCCGTTATTGAACCGAACGGCCGACGATCGAAGGTGATCGGCCCAACCGGGCGGCGGCTCGAAGTCGTACTTCTCCTGCAAATGAGCCAGCGGGAGCTTGTTGAACAACCACATTCCCTCGTCGCCTCGAACCATCGGCGCGGCGAGTAACAGGGCAACGCCTGCGGTGAGCAGGACAGCGGCATGCGGCATCGGTAACCTCATCACGGCGGTCTCCTCCAGTCGCTCGGAAGCGTTCTCCCGGCCAGTACGACAGCGTATTCCAGCCATTCCCCCGGGACAAGGCTCCTCGACCGCTTTCCCACGCCGCGACGCCAGGTTGATCTTGGAGCTTCAGGGCTTTCCGGTTCTACTTCACCCCGACAGGTCACAATCGGGAGGACCGAACATGGCCGTGGACATGCAAGTACGCACCTCGCGCTCCGAGACGATCGCTGATCCGCAGGATTACATCGCCTCGACTTACTTCCACCAGGGTACGGAATTACTCCGCCGGGGGTCGTTTGCCGAGGCCGAGATTTACCTCCGAGAGGTGACTCGGATCTGGCCGAAGCACCCAGGTGCCCTGAACAACCTGGGGACTTCCGTCTGGCAGCAGGGGCGGGCACGCGAGGCCGAAGCCATCTACCGACGGGCCCTGGACGAGGCACCCGGCGATTTTGGCATCCTGAACAACCTTGGCAATGCCCTCTGGGAACAGACGCGGCCGGACGAGGCCATCCCTTTCTACCGACAGGCTCTGGAGATCCGCCCCGATGCCGCCGAGACCCAGATGAACCTCGGCGTCGCCCT
>DAHZZC010000065.1 GCA_027435495.1 Planctomycetales bacterium | reverse complement strand
TGGAAGCAGATCTCGGCCGAGGAGGCTTCGAAGGTCTTCGTCCAGGGACTGGTCCAGGCGATGGGCGACGGCGACACCTCGTTGCTCGACTCCGTGATGGCAACCCCCGACGAACTGGCCGCCGCCGGTGTCCCGCGCGAGGTGGTGGCGAAGGCCGCCGCGATGGCCCAGGAGCGGCCCGCGAAGGTCGAGGCCCTGGTCAAGTCGCTCTCGGGCTGGAATCGCAAGACCGTCTGGAACCGGTTCGACGGGACGTATCCCCACGTGATCCCCGCCGATGCGTCCGTAGGGCCCGAGAAGGACATCGTCCTGTATGAAAACGCGATGATCTTCCCGGGAATCGCCGGCGCGCAGACCGAGGCGCCCCCCAGGATCGCCTTCCTCCAGATCCCGGACATGATCAAGCTGGGCGAGACCTGGAAGTTCATCGAACTACCCCGCGCGATCGACCCGGAGAAGCCAGTGGTGGCCTCGGTGGGTGGACTCCGTGCGATGCTGTTCGAGCAGAACGCCGCGACCGCCGGCGCCGGCCCGCGCGACGCCGCCGTCGACGCGGCGCTGAAGGCGCTGGCCGACTACGACGGCAAGAACGTCGCGATGATGACCGGCTCCGGCCGCGAGAAGGCGGCGTATTACACCGGCCGCGTCCCGTTCCTCCGCGAGGTCGTCAAGGCGCTGAAGTCGGACGACGAGCGGCTGATGTACAACAAGCAGGTGATCGATAGCCTGGTCGAGGCGATGCGCACGGGCGAGTACCCGCAAGGCCGCAAAGCGCTCGAGCAGGTTGCCGCCGATGGTGGTAAGCTCGGCTCTTATGCCGCGTTCCGGCTGGTGAACGTCGACTTCGCGATGAAGAACGACCAGCCGGGCGCGAACGTGATGGCGAACCAGAAGTCCTGGACGACCGACCTCGCCGACTTTCTGACGAAGCACCCGAACTCGGACGAGGCGCCCGAGGCACTCCTTCAGCTCGCGAGCGTGAACGAGTTCAACGGCGAGGAGGACGAGGCGCACAAGCGTTACATGAAGATCGTCGAGAGCTACCCCGGGACCGAGGCGGCGCGCAAGGCGGCCGGCTCGCTTCGTCGGCTCGACTTCGTCGGCAAGCCGCTTGACCTGAAGGGAAAGGGGCTCAACGGCGAGGAGATCGACGCGGGACAATACCGTGGGAAGACGATTCTGGTCGTCTTCTGGGCGACCTGGGCGAGCCCGTTCAAGGCCGAGCTCCCTGAGCTGAAGAAGGTCGCGGAGAAGTACCGAGACCGCGGCCTGGAGGTCATCGGCGTGAACCTCGACAACGAGCGTGAGGAGGTCGCCGCGTTCGTGAAGGAGAACGCGCTGACCTGGCCGCAGATTTTTGAAGGCGGCGGCCTGGAGGGTCGGCTGGCGATCGAGTACGGGATCACCTCGGCGCCGACGATGTTTCTGGCTGGCAAGGACGGCAAGGTTGTCAACCGGAACATCCGGACGTCTGCCGACGTCGACCGACAGCTAGAGAAGGTGCTCGGCCCGGCGCCGAAGGGCGCCGCCGGCGTGGCGCTCGACCAGCGCCGCTGATCGCTCGGATGGCCTCCGAACCGGATCGATCGCGGGGCGACGGGGCCGATCCGCCGCCTCGCGATCGTGCGCGCGCCAGGAACCCGTCCGGGGCGGGGTGAATGGCCGAGGCCGCGGAAACGCGCCTGCGTCCCCGGATTTCGTTGACAATGGGCTCCTCGCGGGGATAATGTTCGGATGTACGGATGAGGGTCAACCATGAGCGGCCAGCCGATCCCCGCGCATCCGAGCGATTCGACCGACCAGGTTCGCCGACCCCGGCTGCTCGACCGCGTCCGCGAGGCGTGCCGCGTCCGGCACTACAGCCTGCGGACGGAGGACGCTTACGTCGGCTGGATTCGACGGTTCATCCTCTTCCACGACAAGCGGCATCCCCTGGACATGGGCGCGGCCGAGATCAACCGGTTTCTGACGTCTCTGGCGGTCGAGGGCCGCGTCGCCGCCTCGACGCAGAATCAGGCTTTCTGCGCGCTGCTGTTTCTGTACAAGAAAGTGCTGGAGGTCGACCCGGGGCGGATCGAGGGAGTGATCCGGGCGAGGCGTCCTCGGCGATTGCCCGTGGTCCTCACGAGGGCGGAGGTCCGCCTGGTCCTGTCGAAGCTGCCGGGCACGTATCAACGGATCGGCCAGGTGCTCTACGGCGGCGGTCTGCGTCTGCTGGAGTGCCTGCGCCTCCGCGTGAAGGATCTGGACTTCGGGCGCGGGGAGATCCTGGTGCGTGAGGGCAAGGGGAACAAGGATCGACATACCGTCTTGCCCGAGACGGTGAAGCCCGGGCTCCGACGGCATCTGGAGGAGGTCCGCCGCCTCCACCAGAGCGACCTGGCCCGGGGGTTCGGCAAGGTGTACCTCCCGAACGCGCTGGATCGCAAGCTTCCCTCGGCCGCGAGCGAGTGGTGCTGGCAGTACGTGTTCCCCTCGTCGGTACTCTCGGTGGATCCGCGAACCGGCGAGCGGCGTCGACATCACGCCCACGAGGCGTCGGTGAGCCGCGCCCTGACGGCGGCCGTCCGGGCCTCTGGGATCAGCAAGCGAGCCACGAGCGACTCTTTCCGGCATTCGTTCGCGACGCACCTGCTGGAAGCAGGCTACGAGATCCGGACAGTCCAGGAGCTTCTCGGCCACGAGGATGTGTCGACCACCATGATCGACACGCACGTCCTGAACCGAGGGGGGAAGGGGATTAAAAGCCCGCTGGACGATGGACTCGCTGCGCAAGGTTTGTTCGTGTGATAGTTTGCGCGACCTGACAGAAATCCGAGAAGGCAACATCTTGCCAGCAGGAATGTTCCGCGCCACATTGCACACAGTGCGGTCGTCTCGATAGCTTGCGCATGCGCAAGCTAATTCCAAGTTCGGTGTCCCCCTTGAGTGGAGCCGAGCGATGAAAGCTAAGGTCCTACTGGCCGCAGCGATGGCAGCCGTGCTCTGCTTGTCTCTGGCCGCGGGCGGTTGCGGGCCGGGTGGCGGCGCGGCGGGGAAGGCGCTTCGCCAGTGGCAACAGCAGAACCGTTAGGCGGTCGCCGAGTCATGCTTGCCTGCGACCCTAACCTCGGATACCCTGGGCGTATGGATTCCTACTCGGGGCTTGCGATGAATCAGTCAGTCGCCTTCGATGACGTCCTCGATGCGGCCGAGCGACTCGATGCGGATGCGCAGGCCGAGTTGGTGGCGATCTTGAGTCGCCGTCTGGCCGAGCGCGGGCGACAGCGTGTGATGGAGGCGGTTGCGCAGGCGCGCCAGGAGTTCGCCGCCGGCCAGTGCCCGACCATGACAGCGGCGGAGATCGTGCGCGAGGCCCTGGCATGAGGCGGGAGCTTCTGCGCTCGCCAGCCTTCGCACGGGACCTGCGGTCGTGGTTGAAGTCGCGGCCCGGAGTCGCGGGGGCAATCGAGGCGACGCTGGAGCAGCTTTCCGAAGACGCCTCTCACCCGTCATTGCGGACTCATAAGCTGCGCGGGTCGCTCGCGGGATGTTGGGCGTGCAGCGCGGGTTACGACTTGCGCTTCGTATTCGAGTTCGTGCAGCACGAAGGAGCCGAGGCGATCCTCCTGCTCGCCCTGGGGACGCACGACCAAGTGTATTGAGCCGACGCCGAACATGGCGATGCAGCGGACCCGCCTGTCGGCGGGCCGCTGATCTGGGGCGTTAGCCGGCGGAGTCGAGATGCCGTTGCAACGCGATTGGCTCGACGACGGGAGCCTGCTCATGCTTCTCCCCGAAGCGTTGCTCGGCGAGTGGCACGGCGTCGCCACAGGGGACTATGACCGGGCTTGCGAGCGCGCCGACTCCTGGCTCACCTTGCTCCCTGTCGACGGCGGGCTCGGGCTCCTCCTTGGCGGTGATCCCGGCATGGCGTTGCTCCTCCGCGATGCCAGCGATATGCTCACCGTGGTGCGCTGGCATTACGCCGACGGAGAGGACGAGCTGGTTGAGTTCGCGCTCCGCGGCGAGGCGATCGCGGCAACCGAGCCTGACCTCGTGTTCGAGAACAAGCGCGCGGCATGGGTCATGTTCGATTCGGCTTCCGACCCACTCGCCGACCGTCCGCCGATGCGATTCTTCGAGTTGCCAGCCGCCCGCATCCGCGTCACAACGAAGTTCTTGGAGTCCGAACGGAACGCCGCCATCGTGCACGTGTTCCGGCCGGACGTCTAACGAAGCATTCCAGCGGACCCGCTCCGCGGGCCGCTGAATTTGGTCGTTAGACGGTGGGAGGATCATCTCTTGCAGATCACGCTCAATCGCTTCACTGCTGGTTTGATCCTCGTCCTGCTGGCTCCGATCGCCCTACCGATCAAGCTGATCAACGCGGTCACGGGGCGGGGCAAGAAGCCGGCCTACGTGAGCACCATCGGCGGCGATCCGCTCGCGTACTCCGGCGACCGGCCCCTCCTCATTGCCGTCTGGGCCCCTTGGGCGAGCCTATGGCGAGCCGCGACCGAGCAGGTGGTCGAGCAGTTGCGCCGCGAGTTCGCCGGCAGGTGCGAGTTCGCGTATGTCGAGTGCACCACCCAGGATGTCAAAGACGCCTATCACGCCGAGGTGGTGCCGGTGCTGATCTTGCGGCATAGGGGTCAGGAGCTTGGCCGTTTTGTCAACACGCTCGAGGCGGAGAAGGTGCAGCAGGCGATCGCAGAGGTCGCCGTCTAACGAGGCGATGCAGCGGACCCGCCTGACGGCGGGCCGCTGATCTTGGGCGTTAGCCGGCGGAGGAAGCCGCGTGGGCGAGGCGTTTCCCGAACATCTACTCGACGAGACGCTCTGGGACTTCGCTAGCCAGCCCGCTTTCACGTCCCGAGCCGAGTTCATGGCGGCCGTCCTGCGGCACCATCGTGAGGCGCAGGAGTATGCCCCGGATATCCGCCCCGAGGAGTCCTGGCGACCGGACCACATCGCCCTCCGCTGCCCCCGTGTCGTCGTCCGATACTATTGCGACCCGCCTGGTGAGGAACCATCTTGGCGCGAGACCGAGCTGGTGAGCGACGACGGCTCTTCCTTCACCGATGGGGAGTTGCTCTACAAGCTGCACAATGCCATCATCGAGGAGGTCCGAGACAACGGCCATCGTTGGTTCGAAGGCTTGGGATTGGAGGGGCTCGCCCGAGCGGGTATCCCCGTGTATCGCTTGATCCCAGGTAGTTGAGGCGGGTCACTCGGGCTAACGAAGCGATCCAGCGGACCCGGCGGGCGCCGGGCCGCTG
>DAHZZC010000064.1 GCA_027435495.1 Planctomycetales bacterium | reverse complement strand
TCGAGGCGAGCGGGATGGCCAAGGTGATTGAGGCCAGAATGAGGATGAGGTCCATCCGCGGTTGTCGGTGTCGGATCATGATAAGGCTCCTGGTAGGTCGTCGGAGACCGCCAGATGCCCGTTATAGGCGTCTGCCACGACCCGAGCAATCCGATACTGCCCCAACCCATTGGGATTCGTCCCATTCTCGTCCGGTCTCCACCATCAGACACCTGAATCAAAGATCCCCCACGGCTCGGTGGAGCTCGAAGCCGGCGACGACGGCGTCATAGAGGGCGTTGAAATAATTGTCGTAGCTTTGCACGCGTGCGGCCTCGGCGTCGAGAACCTCGGTATTGGTCCCGCGTTGTTGTAGATACCGGCCGCGGGCGACGCGGAGGTTCTCGTCGGCCTGGGTTAGCGCCGCGCGGGAAACCGGGATGCGGCTCTCGCTCTCGCGGCAGGTGAGCCAGGCCGATCGGACCTGGAGCCGGATCGCCGCGGCGAGATCGTCGCGTCGGCAAAGCGAGGCCGCCGACCGCTGATCCAACGCCGCGGCATGGCGACGCGATCGGCCGCCGTCGTAGATCGTCCAGTTGAGCAGGAACGAGGCTGCGCCGCTGTCAGCCTCGGTCGGCAGGAACCTCGCGTTCTGATAGATGTTGGCGACGAAGAAACTGACCTGCGGACGCGTCTTCGCTCGCTCGGCCGCCGCCTGCTCGTGGCCCGATCGCGCCTGTTCGGAGAGCGATTTTAACTCGGGCCGGTTCCGGAGCGCCACGTCGCCCAGCGACCGGATTTCTCCCTCGTCGGGAACGATCGGCTCGGGGTCCGCTTCCAGCAGAGCGGCAAGATCGGCGGCCCGACCGATTGCGGCTGCCGGCGGTTCGGGCGGGACCAGGTCGGCGAGAGGAACGACCGTCTCCATCGGCCGGCAGAGATAGCGGTTGTAGGCGGCCCAGGCGATGCTCAGCCGGTTCTTCGCCTGAATCTCTCGCTGTCGGGCGTTCGACCTCGCCACCTGCGCTGCCAGGAGGTCGTTGCGGATGCTGAGCCCCTGCTTGACCAGGTTTCCGACATCACGCGCCTGCGACGAAAGACTTGAAACGCTGCTCCGTGCCACGGCGACGCCACGATCGGCGCGGAGGACATCGACATAGGCTCGTGCCACTTCGAGCTTGATATCCAGCGCTGCGGCGGCCTCGTCGGCCCTTGCGGCGCTGAGTTGCGCGTGGCTATCGGCGATCGAATGGCGGATCCGGCCGCCGCTGTAGATCGGGACAGTCGCGGCCACGGCGGAGAGCAGAAACGATTGCTGGCCGCTCGCCGGCGCCGCCTTCGGCTGACCGCCGAGACCCGCCACCGAGATCGGGTTGGTCAGGAACGATTCGAGGTTCAGCGTCTGGATCTGCGGGAGCCGGGTGCCCTTGATGGAGGCCAGGTCCAGTCCGGCCGCTGTGGTCGTCCGTCGACTGGCGCCAAGCTGCGGATTCGAATTCAGCGACATCGTCCAGGCCTCGGCCAGGTCCTCGGCGACCACCGATGGGACCACCATCAGCCAAAGAGCTCCGATCATCGCAACGGCCCAGCCCGACTCTCGGCGAAAGTAACGAGTCATCACGACCCTCCTTGTGTACGCGATGGCCGATCGGGAACGGCACCGGAGGAGCAACCACGAAAACCACGAAAAGACACGAAAGAATTGCAGAGAAAGAAGATCGTTGACGGAACGTAGGAGTTGAAAATCCCGAGTCGATTTTCGTGTGATTTCGTGTTTTTCGTGGTTGCTCTTCTGTCTTCCGGACCAGCCCCGAGACTCAGTGTACGGCGACGCTCGCGCCTTCCGAGCCCGCACGCTTCATCAGGAAGACTAGCGGTACCACGCCGAATGCGAGCACCGAGAACAGCCAGAACATATCCAGGTAAGAGACCGCCGCGGCCTGCTGCTGGACCACCTGATACAGCATCTGCAGGCCCCTCCGCTGCGAGAGGGCCGGGTCGCCGAACCGGGCCTGAAACGCCCCCGAGACGCCCGACATCCAGTGCGAGGCCGCCGCGTTGAGCGGGTCCAGGTGCTCCACCATCCGCGCCTGGTGGAACTGCGTCCGTCGCTGGAGGAGGGTGTTCGTCAAGGCCACGCCGATGCTTGATCCCTCGTTTCGGACCAGGCTGAACAGGCCCGAAGCGTTGTTCGTCTGATCCTTCGGGAGAAAGGCGTAGGCGACCAGATTGATCGGAACGAACATCATCCCAGCGCCCAAGGTTTGAATGTTTCGTGGTGAGATGACCATACCCGGCGAGACGCCGAGGTTCAGGCCCGACATCCAGAGCGAGGCGATCCCCTGCGTTACCAGCCCGGCAATGATCAGCTTGCGGGCATCGACCCCTCGGCTGAGCAAAATGCCGATAACCGGCATCTCCAGCATCGTCACGAACCCGGCCGGCGAGAGGACCAGCCCCGCATTGAGGGCTGAGTATCCCATCAGCGTTTGAAGCATCTGCGGAAGCAGCACGTTGCTGCCGTACAGCACCCCGAACGCGAAGAAGACACAGACCGAGGCCATCGCGAAGTTCCGATCGCGGAACAGCCGCAAATTCACGATCGGCTCCGGGTGTCGAAGCTCCCAGACAATCGCCGCCACCAGTGCCACCGTCGCGACGATCGCCAGCTGGACGATGAAGGGTGAGTCGAACCAGTCGTGCTCCTGTCCCTTGTCGAGCATCAACTCCAGCGAGGCGAGCCCAATCGAAATCAGCGAGAGGCCGAGGAAATCCACGCGGATCGGCTTTCCCCTTTGCTTTGCCCTCTGGGCCCTGAGGTAGGGCGGGTCTTCCAGGACGAGGCCGCTCAGGACGATCGAGAGCACGCCGACAGGGATGTTGATGTAAAAGATCCACCGCCAACTATAATTCTCGGTGATGTAGCCACCGAGCGTCGGTCCGAGCACCGGCGCGACGAGGATGGCGAGCGTGTAGACGGCCATCGCCATCCCGCGTTTTGCTGGCGGGAAGGTATCCATTAAGATCGCCTGCTCCGAAGGCTGCAATCCGCCGCCCGCAAGCCCCTGGAGCACGCGGAAGAAGACGAGCTGCTCGATGCTGGTCGCCATCCCGCAAAGCGCCGAACTGGCCGTGAAGAGGATCACGCAGGTCATGTAGAACCGCTTCCGCCCGACAATCGACGAGAGCCAGCCGGTGAGCGGAAGGACGATCGCATTGGCGACAAGGTAACTGGTCAGCACCCAGGTCCTCTCGTGGACCGAGACCGAGAGGCTCCCGGCGATGTGAGGCAGCGCGACGTTCGCGATCGAAGTGTCCAGCACCTCCATGAAGGTCGCGAGCGTGACCGTCATGGCAATGATCCAGGGATTGATCGCGGGCCGATCGGCCGGGAAGATCGCGGGTTCGCTCATCGACGGGCCTCCGCAATTGGGGTCCGGTCGGACGATCCCCGAAGCCGGGCGCCGGCGTCCGCGCCTTCGGGCTTTGCCTTGATGTCCACCGAGGGCACCGCCGACATCCCGACCAGCAACGGGGTCAGTCTCGGGTTTGGGTCGACCAGATCGATCCGAACCGGAATTCGCTGGACCACCTTCACGAAATTCCCTGTGGCGTTCTCGGGCGGGAGCATCGACGAGGCCGCGCCCGTCGCCGGTGCGAAGCCCGAGACCCGGCCGCGAAAGGTCCGGCCGGGATAGGCGTCGACCTCGACCTCGACCGGCTGCCCGATCGAAAGGTCAGCAATCTGCGTTTCCTTGAAATTTGCGACGATGTACACATCCTCCAGAGGCTGGATCGCGAGTAGTCCCTGGCCCGCCTGCACGGCGTCGCCCGAATTGACCGATCGGCGGTTCACGAACCCAGAAACCGGCGCACGGATCTCGGTGTAGCCCAGCCGAAGCTCGGCCTCCTCCAGCTCCTCCCGCGCCTTGACGATGCTTGGGTGCTGGTCCTTGTGCGATGGGTCGAACGAGGGCCCGCCCAGCATCGCCTCGGCCCGCTCGAACTGAGCCCGGGCGACTCGAACCGAAGGGACCTCGTCGAACCACGATTCCGAGGTCCGAGACGCCAGGTCCTGCACGGCTCGGCGAAGCGCCTCGGGCTGGAGCGGGACAACCGACGAGGCGAGACCTAGCCGCGCCAGGATCTGCTGCCCCGAGGCAACGGCCCGGCGCACGGCCGTCGCCGTGTGCTCCAGGTCGGCGGGCACGCGCTCAGGATGCTGATAATCCGGCGGGAGAGCCAGCAAGGCTCGGGCCTGCTGTACCCGTTCAGCCGCCGCCTTGAGCTTCTCTCGGGCGCTCTGCATCGTTGCGAGCCGCTGGTCGAGCTCCGCGGCCGTCCCGCTCTGCTGGGCCACCAGGTTCTTGATCCGCTGGTGATCCTTCTCGGCCAGGATCAAATCGGCCTGCGCCGCCCGAAGCGAGGCGACCTCCGCCCGAAGGCTCGCGATCTGATAGCGAACCTGTTCCTGCTGCCCCTCGACGGCCCGCCAGGCCTCCTCCAGCGATGAGACCGACGATCGCACTTGGTCCCGCGCCTGCTCAAGCTCGGCTCGCGCCGCCTCGATCGCCCGGATCATCCCGTCAACCTGCATCCGGGCCTGCTGCCAGTCCTGCCGCTTCTGCTCAACCAGTAGCCGGTACGGCTCTCGGTCAAGCTGCACCAGCAGCGCACCCTTCGCCACATAATCGTTGTCGTGCACAAGCACCCGCTCGACCACGTCGGCAACCCGGCTCGGAACCGTTGACGCATCCCCTGTGACGAAGGCGTCGTCGGTCGACACGTGCGCCATGTAGCCGCGTATCCACGGTCCGCCCTTCCACGCCCCCACCACCGCCGCGACCGCCGCGACACCAGCCATCACCCACCGGCGACCCCCTCGCCTCGGCGGCCGGACGACCTCTTTTGCCTCACCCATCAGCGCGCCCTCCTCCTCGACGTGCGGACCATGCCTCGACCCATGCCCCGGCGAGGAGATCGTCCGCGCGCTCACCGTCGCCACCCCGTCCCCGCCCGATCCCATCGACTCTCCCATCGTCACAGCCTCCCTGCCGGATGGAACTGACCGGTCAGTCATTTTTTAAAACTGACTGGTCAGTCATTATAGAACGGGCCAGGAAACGAGCAAGGGGAGAATCGGCCGGGAAACGGGCAGGAGCGAAGGGCGGGAATATGCTAGATTGGTGGTCCCGCGGCGTGGGCGGAGCGGTGCAGCCCGTCGAGGCGTGGCCGTGGGGCAGGGGGCAGGATTGCAGGACGAGGTGACGCGTGCGAACGGCTGATCCCTCCAAGGTCCAGCGGATCATCGATGCGGCGGTCCAGCTTTTCGCGGAGCGGCCGTATCACGAGGTGAGGATGGAGGACATCGCCACGCGGGCTCACGTGGCGAAGGGGACTCTCTACCTCCATTACAAGGACAAGGAAGACCTGTTCATCGGGATGAAGAGCACCTGGCTCCGGTCGCTTGTGGACCGGATCGAGTCGAGCCTGCGCGACGAGATGTCGCCGGAAGAGAAGCTGCTCACGATGAACCGCGAGTCGTTCTCGTTCTTCGAGACGAACCATTTCTTCCTCGAGGTTATCCAGCGGCTCGAGTCGATCCGGCTCGACGGGAAGTCGGAGTGTTTCGAGGAGCCGCGCACTCGGCTTCAGGGGCTGCTCCTCAGGATCATTCGCGAGTTTCCCTCGCGTGTGAATGCGACCGATGAAGAACTGGCTCTGGAAGTCGTGGCGATCTCGGGGATGATGAAGGAGATTCTCTTCAGCCTGCCCCGACCCTGGCCGCAGGACCTACCGGATCGTGTCACCCGGCTCTTCCTGTACGGCTTGCAGGGTGGCGCGGCGACGGCGCCCGACCGGAAAAAACGGGGTTCGCGTGAAGCCTCCTCTCCTCAGATTCCGCCGCGGACGACCGAGAGGCGCAAGGCCGGACAACGGCGATGAGCGGAGGTCTCACTCGGGACGGAGGGCGTCGGTGAGGACCCAGGCGAGCCGGGTGCCGGCCAGGTAGAGCTGTCGCCTGACGATCGGCAGGTTGGACTCGTAGTAGGCGTCCTCAAGGACCTCGCCCGGCTCGATCCGGCGTCCGGTCCGGGGATTCTGGTAAGCCTGCTGCGCGGCGTGGAGGCTGCCGGTCGCCCAGTCTTCGATGGTCCCGTCCATCGCGGCTGAGCGACTGATGGGGTCGTCGATCGCCGAAAGTTCGGCGACCCATCGGTCTTCGCCCCGGGTCCGATGTTCGAGGATCAGGTCGTCCCAGAGATGGTGCAGCGAGGTCTTCCGTCGGTAGAAGTGGATCTGGAGCGTGTTTCCGCCTCGGTCCTGGTGCTCGCCGACATGGAGCGGCTGGTGCAGGTCGCCGACGAGGTGGACCACGAACCGGAGCGCCTGACACCGGGCCGCCGGGGGACGTGTGCGATCGGCGAGGATCGTGCGGAATTCGCGGAGTTTCGGGACGATCTGCCCTGAGCCAGCCAGGCGGTCGTCGTACCGGTCCTCGTCGAGCGGGACGTCGGCAAAGTGCCAGGGGCCGCTGCCGTGGATGCGGGTCCGGTTCTCGTCGGCCCAGGTCGAGGCGTCGGCGAGCGATTCGCCCGGCTCGAGGATCTGGGCGATCTCTGCCCGAACGGTGGGGTTGAGATGGCGGTCTGCGAACTCGGCCACCACTCGATGACCAAGCCGGCCCCACGCCCAGGCCGGTCCGGTCGCTTGCCAGGTGATCACGAAAGCGATGAGGAATGAGACCGTGTGCTGAGATCGTCCTCGACCAGATTGTCCCAATCGAAGGCTCATCGCTGCACCTTCCCGATCTGACGCCACTCGCCGGCAACCGCTGCCACGAGGTGCCCCGACTTGGGATGTTCCGGCTCGATATCGACCGGCAGGCCGTGCGTCCGGAGCGCCGCGGACGTCGTCGGCCCGACCGAACCGACGACGACATGCGCGGCCATCGCTTCGCGGAGTCGGTCCTCGATCCCGCTCGATGCGGCGACCTGGAGGACGTGCTCGACCTGCTGCGCCGAGGTGAACAGCGCGGCGTCGATCCGCCCCTCCGCGATCTGCGTCAGCGCCTCGGCAAGCGGCCCGGTATCCTCGGGGAGGGCCCATCGATAGACCGGGACGCGGGTGACCGTGGCGCCCCGAGTTTGAAGCCCCTCGATCAATTCGGGGACCGGCTTACCGTATTCCTGCACGGCGACCTGCAAGCCGTTGACGGGCAGCTCGGAATCGAGGGCTGCCAGCGTCTCTCGCCAGGTGTTGGGCTCGGGGACCTTCAGGTCGATCCTCACGCCCAGCTCGCGGAGGACCGCGACTGGCTTTGGACCTCTCGCGACCACTTTCGAGCCGGTCAGGGCCTCACCCCATCCCGAGGCTGGAAGCCTGGATTCGAGGGCCTGGACCAGCATCCGGACGCCGACGCCCGTCTCAAAGATCACCACGTCGAACCGGCCCGCCAGAAGATTGTCGAGGAAGGCGACGGCCTCATCGTTATCCTCGATGGGAATCTCCCTCATCGAGGGTGCAGGAATCGCGATCCCGCCGTGCTTCTCGACCAAACTCGCCAGCGTTCCGGCCATGCGCGACTCGAAGATCGCGACTCGGAGGCCATCGAAGCCGGATTCCTCGCTCATGATCGGTTCCTCGGTCCTCTTCGGAGCGGCCGGAGACTCCCCCATTCTAATCGACGGCCGTCGTCGTGTCTTCACTGGCCATCGGGGCGTCCCGACCTCGCGATCAGCCTCTCCCCTTCGGATCCCCCGAGCCTGGTCGTCGTGGGACACCACCTATTTCCGTGGCGAGTCCTCCCTTTACGATTACAATAGAGGATGATCGCCTGGGAGCGTCCCGGGCGAGATTGGACCCTGGAGACGAGACGCTGCGCGTATGGAGACGGTAACCAGAGACCTCCCGCTCGTCGGGCTGACGATGGGGGACGTGGCGGGGATTGGCCCCGAGTTAATCGCACGGGCCTGGCTGGATCCCGATTTCCATGCCCTGGCGCGGCCGATTGTCATCGGCGATCCGGAGATTCTCCTCCGGGCTTTGCAGCTTGTCGGGGCGGCCAACGGCGTGCGGATCCAAAGAATCAAAGATCCGAGGCAGGCCGAACCGTCCCGGTTCACGATTCCTTGCCTCACCGTCCTGGAGGCTGGCGACGACCTGGCCGACGTCCGTCCGGGCATGGTTGATCCCCGAGCGGGGCGAGCCTCGTACGCCTTTCTGAGCGAGGCCACCGACCTCGCGATGGCGGGCCGCCTCGACGCGATCGTGACGCTCCCGCTCAACAAGAAGGCGCTTCACGAGGCCGGTGTCGAGCATCCCGGCCACACCGAAATCCTCGCCGAGCGTTGCGGCGCCCCCGATCACGCGATGATGCTCTACATGGAGACGGGAGGTCCATCGAATCCGTCCGCGACCGGCCTGGGTGTGATCCACGTCACGCTTCACGTCGCGTTGCGGAAGGTCTTCGAGTTGCTCCGTCGTGATGTCATCGCCTCGAAGATCCGGCTCGCGGATCGATCGATGCGACCGCTGACCGACGGCCGAAAGCCCCGGATCGCCGTGACTGCCCTGAATCCCCACGCCGGCGAGGACGGCCTTTTCGGCGACGAGGAGCAGACCATCATTCGGCCGGCGGTCGAGGACGTGATGGCCGAGGGGATCGACGTCCACGGTCCGTTCCCCAACGACACACTCTTCTATAACGCATTCCAGGGTGCCTTCGACGCCGTGGTGGCGATGTATCACGATCAGGGACACATTGCCCTGAAGACGGTCGGATTTCAGCGGGCGGTGAACGTCACGCTCGGGCTCCCGATCGTTCGGACCAGCGTGGCTCACGGGACGGCCTTCGACATCGCCTGGCAGAACCGCGCCGATGGCTCGAGCCTGATCGCCTCGACACGCGTGGCGGGACGGATCGCCCGATGGCGAGCCTCGCATCGGGATCGCTCTACCGTCGGATGATCTCGATCTCGACCCAGTTGGTCGCGTGCTCGCCCGGCCAGAGCGACCGGACGTCGGGATCAGACCATCCGAGTTGCGGGTCGGCCGACAAATGCAGGCGAATGAGCCGAGGGCCCGGCCGTTCAATGGCTCCCCCGACTCCTTCAGCCATCGGCCCGATCGGAAACCGTTGCGTCGAGGAAGTCGCGCCGGCGGTCCCCTGTCCCGAGACAATCAGACCCCCGGCCGGAATGCGTTCGGGATGCCCTTCCAGCTCGACCGATATCCGGTGCGCCAGGTCGGAGGGCAGGGGTGTCTCGATCGCGAGTTGCGGCGGGCGGCGGATCACCCATTCCTCGCCGATCGCAAGGTTTCGTCCGGTCGCTGAGGTGTCGTCCCGTTCGGGCGGCTCCAGTCGGATCGCGGTCGTCATCGCCTCGTCGCGGACCGCATCCGAGAGCGTCAGGATGGCGTCGAGCTTCAGGGCTGGGTCGAACTCGATCGGGAAGGGAACGTGCGGCAGGTCGATCTCCCATGAGTCGGAGAGCGTCGGCGCGGTTCTCACCTTCACCTGCAAGACCAGGCGGTGCGGTCCGATGGTCGGGAAGTCGCCCGGGATGATCGGGAACGAGGCGATCACCGGTCCGGGACGCCACTCGGAGAACTCCTCCAGCGCCGCGCGGCGGGCCCCCATGATCCGGTGCGACCATTGGAGGTCTCCGGCTCGCACCAGGGCCGGATCGTCGTCGAGAAAGGGGACGTCGTAGCGAACGGTTATGGAGATCGGGATATCGAGGTCCCTCGGATACCGGCGCCTGGCGCGCCACGAGACGGTGAATCCTCGGCGGACGAGCGCTTTCTCCTCCTCGGCGACCAGCTCGTCTTCTTTCCAGAGTCGCGCCAGGGCCCGGCCGGTGGCGTCTCGGAGCGGGCCGGGCTCGACGGTGCTGAAGATTCGGAGCAATTCCCAGACACCCGATCGGCCGAACTCGGCGGCGGCCTCAATGTCGGCGACTGTGAGGTCGGGATCAGAAAGCCGCTCGACAGCGCGGCTGGCTCGCCACGACCGGAGCAGGCGGCGACCGCCGCCGATCAGGATGATTCCCGCCATGACCAGCCAGACGGCTGACCTCGGCTCGGTCATCCATCGGCGCCGCGAGGTTTCGCCGTTGCCCAACCGCCGTGAACCTGGTCGACGCGTTGGGGTGCTCGGATTGACGGTGGGATCGTCCCGGCCCGATGGGGGCGACGATATCGGCCTCATGATCCGGTGGCCCATCCTTGATGACGCAGGGATGTCCGCGGTCTCGACGATCGCGATCGGCGCGGCGGTTCGGCCGGCGCCTCGGCTCCGTGCTTTCGCTTTGCCTCGCCCGAACCTCCCTCCGGGGCTGGCGCGCCGGCTTCGGGCTTTTCCTCGATGATCGTCGGCTTTCGGAGCCGGGCCCCGTCACCGGGCTCGTCGGTAGAAAGGGCATCGGTGAGGTCGTCGACCGCATCCTGGACGTCGTGCAGTTCGCGGTGGATGGTTCGCATCTCGTTCCACAGGCGGTCGATCGGGTCGTCGGAGCCCTCCCTGTCGGTGATGATGAGAAGGTTATCCTCGGCGACAACGTGGTAGGTCATCCCAACCTGGTCGAGCAGCAGCTTCAGCCCGGTCTTGAGTCGGACGCCCTCCAGTTCGAGCCGGACCGTATCCTCAGCCTGGACGTTCTGCCGCTCCATCGCGGCGATGTCGAGGACAACCGGAATGCCAAGATCCTGCTTCAACTGGAGGGCGACCTGCGCGAGCGAGGTCGGCCGGCTGAACGAAAATCGGTAAGGACGTGACAGTAAGTCCTGGACCGAGGCGGCCGGCACGCTCGAATTCGGGTGGACGACGTTCGATTGTCCGGGCGGTTGGGCCCGCAGCACCACCCGGTCGCTGATCGACAGGCCCATCGCTATCCCGATCAGCAGGAAGAGCGCCGCGTGGACTTTCCTGTACATGGGCTCGGTCCTCGAGTCACCCGACGGCCATCTCAATCGTGATTCAGGCTGGATTGTAACACGAACCGCTCTCTGCGGCATCAGCGATCGCGAGGTCCGGCGATGATCCATCGACCCGCCCCTCGCGGAGCGCCGAGTCGATTTCCTGAGCGGTCGGAAAGCCAAAATCAAGCCGATCAAGCACCAGCGCCGCCGCCGCCGAGCCGCGATCGGTGGCTTCACGAATCCAGTCCTCGGGGACGTTTCGGAGGCCGCCGTCCCATCCTCGATCCATCAGAGCCGAGAGCAGTGTTGAGGCAAAGGCCTCGCCGGCGCGGTTGGTGTCGCGGGGCGGTTGCGACCTCGGGAACGCCGGCCGGATATAAGACCGACGTTCCCCCGACAGGTCGGTGAAGCGGACCTCGCACCCTTCAGGACCATCTGTGATCGCGACGACCGGAATGAGCGAGTCAACCTGCTCGCGGTCGTCGAGCGCCTGCCACTCCATCCGATTGCCGCTCAGGAAACTCACGCGATCAGCGAATCCGGCGAGCGGGTCGCGGCGATCGGTCATGTTGCGGAGCGAGGGAGCGAGGAACCGTGTTTTGGCGGTCGAACGTCGCAAGATGGGTCCCATCAGCCGATTTGGCAGAGCGGAGACGACCAAAAGATCCGTTGGCTTCGAGGCGGATGCGGTCAGTTCGTCGGGATCGAGCGACGCGTGACTGCCTCGGAAGCCGATCGCGAGCTTGTCGCCGTGCTTGCCGCTTGTCACGAGCAGCGTCCAGTCGGCCGGATGATCGGGCGTCCGAATCGGGTCGTGATCGATCCCGTACGTGTCCAGCAGGTCGATGATCTTCCGGCTGACTGGGTCGGAGGTCTCTCCGATGGCCGAGACCAGCGTTCCGGCAAGCGAGGAGGCGAATCCCGCACCCATGCCTCCGAGGTCGTCGGCCCACGAGACGGCCTGGATGCGTCGGCGTCCGGAGAGCCCGGCGCGGATCGGGTCGCGTAGCGTCATCCTCCCGGTCGGACCGGGCCATCCGTCCGGTGGTTGGATTTCGAGTGCCAATCCGGACGGGTCTTCGATGACGATCGACTCGCCGCCCCCGAACTCAGCGGCGGCCTCGGCGCTCTGATCGATGGGGCCGCCCTCGCCGTCGATCGTGAGCGGATCGCCGACGCGGAGGACTC
>DAHZZC010000063.1 GCA_027435495.1 Planctomycetales bacterium | reverse complement strand
CGATGCAATCGCGGTTCCAGATGGGCTCGAGGAACTGCTTGGCGAACCGGAACGAAAGAATGTTGAGGACCGGCTCCTTGCCCAGGTAGTGGTCGATCCGGTAGATCCGCGACTCGTCGAAGGTCTCGTGGAGGATCTGGTTGAGCTCGCGTGCCGAGTTGAGGTCGCGACCGAACGGCTTCTCGACGACAACGCGGGCGTCTCGGGCGCAGTCCGACTCGGCCAGGTGTCGGACGACCGGCCCGAAGAGGCTGGGCGGGATCGCCAGGTAGTGGACCGGCCGCTTTGCCGTGCCGAGGGCTTCGCGCAGCTTGACGAAAGTTTCGGGGTCGTTGTAATCACCATCGACGTAACGAAGCTGGCGGATGAGGGCCTCGTATGCCTTTTCATCGACGCCGCCGTGGTGCGTGAGGCTCTCGCGAGCACGGGTTTTGAGCTGCTCGAGCCCCCAGCCCGACTTGGCGACGCCGACGATCGGCACGTCGAGCTGGCCGTGTCGGATGAGAAACTGAAGCGCGGGGAAAATCTTCTTGTAGGCCAGGTCGCCGGTCGCCCCGAAGAACACCAGGGCGTCGGACTGCTTCTGCGGCTCGGGCATCTCGGAGCCTCCGCGGGATCGATTCGGTTGGACGTCAGGCCTTCTTCTCCAGGTGGCCGCCGAAGGCAAAGCGCATGGCCGAAAGGACCTTGTCGGCAAACTCGTCGGTCCCGCGCGAGTTGAACCGGGCGAACAACGCCGCGCTGAGGACGGCCGCCGGAACCCCCTCGTCGATCGCTGCCTGGATGGTCCAGCGACCCTCGCCCGAGTCGGAGACCCGGCCCGAGAAGTCGGCCAGGTCAGGGCTCTTGTAGAGGGCCTCTGCGGTCAGGTCGAGAAGCCACGAGGCGATCACGCTCCCTCGGCGCCAGACCTCGGCGATGTCGGTCAGGTGGAGGTCATAGGGGTAGAGTTCGGGGTGCCGAAGCGGGGCCGTCTCGGCGTCGATGTCCTGCTTCGACTTGCCGACGTTGGCGTGCTTCAGGATGTTGAGCCCCTCGGCATAGGCGGCCATGAGGCCGTACTCGATTCCATTGTGGACCATCTTGACGAAGTGGCCGGCACCGGCGGATCCGCAGTGCAGGTAGCCCTGCTCGGCGGTGCCCTCGCCATCCTCGCGCCCCGGGGTGCGCGGGGCGGAATCGATCCCGGGCGCCAGAGCGGCGAAGATTGGGTCCAGGTACTTCACCACATCGGCCTCGCCCCCGATCATCATGCAGTAGCCGCGCTCGCGGCCCCAGACGCCACCGCTGGTCCCAACGTCTACGTAATGAATCTCCTTCGGCTTGAGTTCGGCGGCGCGGCGGATGTCGTCGTGGTAATACGAATTCCCGCCGTCGATCAGGATGTCCCCCTTCTGGAGCCGACCGACAAGCTGCTCGATCGTCGAGTCGACAACCCCGGCGGGGACCATCATCCAGACGACGCGAGGCGGCTTGAGTTTGGCGAGGAAATCGTCGAGAGTGCTTCCTGCCACGGCACCCTCCTTCGCCATCGCGGCGGCGGATTCGGCGTGGACGTCATAAACGACGCATTCCTGGCCCTTCGCCAGGAGCCGTCGGACCATGTTCGCGCCCATTCGTCCCAGGCCGATCATCCCGAGTTGCATGGGAATACCACCCTTCCTGCCACGAACGCTCGGTTAGTACAAGAGGATCTGCGTCGCCATCAGCAGCCCGACGATGGCCAGGATCGTCGCGATTCGCATCGACGTCGCCACGTTCAGCGGCGGATTCTTGACACCGGCCTCGAGGGCACTCACATAGCGTCGGTGGCGATTGGCGGCCGTCACGCAGACGAATACTCCTACAAGAACCATGCCGAACCCCAGCCAGGGCGAAATCGCCGGATGCGCGTGCGGCCGCACGGGCAGTCCCTGAATCTCGGCGTACTCTCGGAGCCAGAACGCGAATCGGGCAATCAGAAAGCCAAATCCCATCAGCGCGATCGAGGTCCGAACCCAGGCGAGGAAGGTCCGCTCAGCCGCGAGGTAAATACGTGGGTCGTCGACGGCCGAGGCCATTCCCCGGCCGGGCGTCGGCCCGCGATTCGCATGGGCAGCAGTATCCTGGTCGGCTGGCTGCATAAGTCGGGTGCCGCATTGGAAACGATCGGCTCGTCTTGTTGACCACCCGAAATATAGGCGGGTGCCGCAACCCGGATCAAGCCCGATGGCTCGATCAGCCCCTGTTCGCCGCGGCGGGATTCGGATAGAACGGTCGGGCGACGGGTTCAGCTCATCGGATCGCGAGAGGACCGGTTCATGCGAAAGCTCGAGATTTCCCGGCGATGGTTTCAGGGCCTCTGGTTCGCGGCGATCCTCGGATTGACGGGCGCGGCGCCGCCGAAATCGGCGATCGACCTCCGACTCAATCAGCTCCAGGTGATCGGTTCGCACAATTCCTACCACATCGCCCCAACGGCTGGGATCCTCGAGCTGATCGGCGGTTACGCGAGCGCAAAGGCCGAGGCCCTCGATTACACCCACCCGCCGCTCGCCGAGCAGTTCGACCGCCGCGGCATCCGTCAGATCGAACTGGACGTCTTCGCCGATCCGAAGGGGGGGTTGTTCGCCGATCCCTTCCTGAGGAAGAAGTTAAAGGAGAGCGGCAAGGACCCGGGCCCCGCCCCCAACGCCGGCGGCGTGCTCGACCGGCCGGGCATGAAAATCCTTCACGTCCAGGACGTCGACTTCCTGACGCACGCCCCCACCTTCGTCGAGGCGCTTCGACAGGTGAAGTCGTGGTCGAAGGCGCACCCGCATCACGTCCCGATCCTGGTCCTGGTCGAGCTGAAGGACGAGTCCCGGCTGATGTTGCCGACCAAGCCCCTGCCGTTCGACCAGGCGATGCTCGACGCCGTTGACGCCGAGATCCTCTCTGTTTTCGATCGCAAGCAAATCATCACGCCGGATTACGTTCGGGGTGTCTCGGCGACGCTCCCCGAGGCGATCCGAACTCATGGCTGGCCGAGGCTCAACGCGGTCCGCGGCCGGGTGATGTTCGCCCTGGACAACGAGGGCGATCTTCGCAACCTCTACATCAAGGGCCATCCCGCACTCAAGGACCGCCTGATGTTCGTCACGGCCGACGAGCCAACCTCGGCTGAGGCCGCCTGGTTCAAGATCAACGATCCCATCAAGGATTTCGACCGCATCCGGCAGTTCGTCGCCGATGGCTTTCTCGTCCGGACCCGCGCCGACGCTGACACCCGGCAGTCCCGCGACAACGACCCGAAGCAGCGCGACCGCGCCCTCTCCAGCGGCGCGCAGTTCGTCAGCACCGATTATGCCGAGCCCGATCGCCGGTTCTCGGAGTATTGCGTCCGCCTCCCGGGCGGGGTCGTGGCGCGGGTCAACCCGGTCAGCGGCGATCCGGCCTGGAAGCAGGTCGACATCGAATCCGTCCGCCCGCCAGCGGGCCATTGAACCAGGTTGAACCGATCGGCCAGGCCCAGGGTGGACGAGGTCGTCCGTCCTGGGACATCGCCTCCACGGTCGTGGGTGATCCGATTTGCCGCTGAAGTCATCGCTCTCTCTCGCCTTCATCCCCAGTCTTCCTCGGCTTCGGGCGAAGCCCTCCAGGAACCACTTCCTGAAGTCCAGCCATCCAGCCTGCCCGAAGTCCCAGATATCACGCCTTGACCCTGTGACATCTCTCTCATCCACTGTATTAACAGTGTCACACACCAGAAACAGGCCATCGGTCCGGCTACACCCTGGGACGAGGCATTCTCGGACCTCAGCCGGTCCAGGACCGATCACCGGAATTCGGTGAATCCGTATGGGCGATTCGGCCTCCCTTCCACGGCGACGTTTATCGCTACTCTGGAAAGTCTCGCGTGACAAAAGGCGCGCCTTGTTCGCCAGGATAGGGGAGGAATCGAAGGATAGACGACCCGGAATCGCTCGAAACCCGAACGCGATCTCCCACTTTCCATCTTTTGTCGACCTCTCGATCCGCGAAGCGGAATGAACCGGGGAGAGCCCTTGTCTTTCCTGCAATTTTGAAAGGTTCTCCCAAGAAAAGCCGCTTCTCTGCGTTAGTCGATTAACGTGGCCCGCGAAACAGTCGGAGCGCCGAACGCGGGCGCATTCTGAGAGTTCTCTGGCTCTGGCAGTCGAGACGACCAACCCGGCTCGCGGATCGCCCTGCGCGCTCCGCCAGGAGGAGGCCTCCGATGTCGCACAACCGAAATGTCCAGGGTAGCGAGGCCGAGGGATGGGCAGCCCGGACCGTCCGCGCCCGGTTTCCGATCTGGAACTGGGTCAGGATCGGGCTGGCGATCGGGGTTGCGGTTCTGCTGATCTGGCTGCCCCCCACGGACCAGGTTCGGGCCCTCCGACCCGCGCATCATGCGCCCGGGATCTCACCCAGTCCGATCATCCGATTGGCCTTCGCCCCCGACGCTCAAACAATCGCGACGGTGGACGACCACGAGCGTATTGAGCTTCGGCGACTGGACGGAAGCGGCCCGACGATCCCAATCGATGGGGTTGACCATGTGAAGGCGATCGCCTTCTCGCCCGACGGCCGCTACCTCGCCGTTGGCCGGAGGGAGACGGATGTGGTCCTACTGAGTCTGCACCCCTCTATCTCCGCCCGGAAGCTTAATATTGACGTTAGGGAGACGAGCGACCTCTCGTTCTCACCCGACGGCTCGCTGCTGGCCGTCTCCTCACATGCTTCGCCGCGGATCGTGATCTGGGAGATCCGAACCCGGCGATTGAGGACGCTCCTTGCCGGCCATCACACCCCGGCCCATCTGGTGCGTTTCACGCCCGACGGTCAATCGCTGCTCTCGATGGCGATCAACGATCGCCGGCTGCTCAACTGGGATCTCGCCTCGAGCCGTCCCAGACACCTGATGGAAAACCTCGCTTCGCGGCCGAACTGCCTCGCGTATGCGCCCAACGGACGACGACTCGCGACGTCATGCTTCCCCAGGTCGGTGCAGATCTGGGACCTCGCGACAGGTCGCGAGGTCGTCCGCATCGCCGGGCTACGATTTCCCGCGCGATCCTTGGCGTTCTCACCCGACGGTCGCCTCCTTGCGGCGGCCTCCGGCGATGGATCGGCCGGCCTCTGGGACGCCAGCACGGGCCAGCCAATCCGCCGGCTCGAGACGGGTCTGGACGTCCTGAACGCGATCGCCTTCTCGCCCGATGGTCTCCGGATTGCAATCAGCGGGAATGATGGCGCACTCCGCCTCTGGGACGTCGCGACTCTTTTCAA
>DAHZZC010000062.1 GCA_027435495.1 Planctomycetales bacterium | reverse complement strand
TTCTCGGTCGCTGTCCTGCCGATCCATTACCTGGCCCCGTTCCGCTGGAAGAAGCCGCTCTTTGCCGGACTCTCGCTCGTCGGACTGGCGGTCGTTCAGGGCCCCGTCACGGCAATGGCCGTGGTGATCGCCGGCCTTGGCCTGATCCTGGTCGCCGTTTCCCCACTCCGCTGGTCGTTCCGGGTCGGATTGATCGCCGCGGCGACGGCCGCGCTGGCCCTCCATCGGCCCGATGGCGACACCGGACCCGAGGCCGTCTCGTCCGGATTTGTACCCGTGCTTGCCTCGATCTTCATGTTTCGGATGATCGTCTTTCTCTACGAGCGGAAGCACGCGAAGGGGCCGGAGCCGCTCGCCGATGTCCTCGGGTACTTCTTCCTGATGCCCAACGCCGCGTTTCCGCATTTCCCGGTCGTCGATTTCCGCACCTACCAGCGCGGGTATTTTTCGGCCGAGATCCACGAGATCCAGCAAACGGGCGTCGCGATGATCGGACGGGGGATGCTCCAACTGCTGGCCTACCGGGCGATCGATCGCCTTCTGATGATCTCTCCCGAGGCCGTCGTCGATCCGATCAGTCTCGCCCGATACGTCGGGTGCAACTATCTGCTGTACCTTCGGGTCTCGGGACAGTTCCACATGGCCTGCGGAATGCTGCACCTCTACGGCTTCCGGCTCCCCGAGACGCACCATCATTACCTGCTCGCGTCGAGCTTCACCGATTACTGGCGACGGATCAATATTTACTGGAAAGACTTCATGGTCCGGGTCGTATTCAACCCGGTCGTCTTTCGGCTGAAGCGGTGGCCGAGGCCGGTGGCGCTCGCGGTGGCGACAACATCCGTCTTCCTCGCCACCTGGCTTTTGCACGCCTATCAATCGTTCTGGCTTCGGGGCGCCTGGGGCTTCAGCGGCCCGGATGCCCTGTTCTGGGGAATCCTTGGGGTACTGGTGGTGGTCAACGTCCAGCTCGATGCCCGGAGTTCGGGCCGTGGTCGGATCGATCCCCGCGGCACGCGAGGGATTGTCCGAGGCGCCTGGCACGCGGTACGGGTCGGTGCGACGCTCGCCACGGTCGCCGTTCTCTGGTCGCTCTGGTCGAGTCCGAGCGTTGCGGGATGGTGGGCGATGTACCGCCGCGGTCTGGGATTCTGAGACGAAGGAGGTCCGAACATGTTTCGATCATCGCGGACGGTCTTCCGGATGGCCGCGGCGGTGGGCCTGCTCGGCTGGCACTGGTGGCCCTCGGCCTGGAACTCGGCCGGGCTGGACCGGATTCAATGGGCGCTCGCCTGCGACGAGGTCGAGAAACTCGACCGCCTGCTCTGTCGGATCGACGGCGACCACACCGATCACGGGTACTACAATCAGCTTCTGGATACCGGCCTGCACGCGGATCGACCTCCCTCGATCGCGATCGCCGTTGACGAGCTGCGCGAGCTGGTCCTGCGTCCGAATCTTTCGATTGTCCGAAGCGACGGGACGACCTGGACGGCAAACGACCTCGGCCTGCGCGACCGCTTTTATCCGCGCGAGAAGCCGCCGAGCACGATCCGGATCGCGATGACGGGCGACTCGATCGGCGTCGGGCTGGGCGTCGGCGACGGGAAGGGGTTCGAACCGCTCCTGGAGCGATCGCTCAACGAGCGATCCCGCCGCAGGGGCGGGCCGTCGATCGAGATTCTCAACTTCGCGCTACCCGGCCGGAGCCCCGGTCAGCGATGGGACCATTTTCGAAAGACGGGCTGGGCGACTCAGCCCGATCTCGTCCTCTTCGAGGCGACGCCCGCGGATGACAACTGGGATCGTCGGCGTCTCTCGGAGATTCTCCCGCGCGGGATCGGATGGGACTCGTCGATCTATGGCGACGTGCTGGAACGCTCGGGACTGCGTCCTGGCGGGACGGCCGAGGTGTACTGGGAGGCTCTGGCGCCTTATCGATGGGACCTGCTCGCGGCAGCCTACCGGACGGTGGCGGCCGAATGCCGGGCGCGCGGGGTCCCCTGTGTCTGGGTGCTGATCCCCCGGGTCGGGCGGTTCGTCTCCGAGGAGCGGATCCGAAAGCTGGTTCACGAGGCCCGAGCGGCGGGCTTCACGGCCGTTGTCGACGTCTCGGACGCCTTCGACGGCCGCGATCCTGCCGAACTGGCGGTTCATCCGAGCGACTTCCATCCGAACGCCGAGGGGCATGCCATTCTGTCGCGAAGGATTGCGCGGGAGCTTCGGGCGCTGCCGGCCCTGCAAGGGCCAGCGACGCCCGATCGAACTCCCTCGGATCAGCGAACGACCGAGGCGCCCGAATCCGACCGTTTCGGCGAGAAGCTGGACGTGTCCGGGATCACGCCGAAGGCGACCACCTGAGGCGACTGGGCCGGCGATTTCGCGATCGAGCCGGGCTGGTTCACGGAGAACGAGTCGAGCAGGCCCGAGCTGGAACCGCCGCCCCCACCCGGAGACGCGTTGACGCCCCCAGCGGCACCCGACCCGTAGGTTACGACAAACGACGATCCGTTGTTCGTCAGTACCGAGGTCGTATCGAGGTTGGCATTCGTGGTTGGCGAGACCATGTTCATCGCGGTGTTCTGCCAGCTCGGGTCATTGATCGGACCGGTGACTCCGTTGATTGTGGCGGAGGCACTGGTGAATGTGACCGAGCCGAAATTGTCGAGCGCCGCGATGTTGTTGCCGACGGTCGGGGCCTCAACCACCCACTCGGCCGAGGTCTCGTTCGCGAGCGGAGACTGGTAATTCCCGGGGTTGACGATGAGGCTCATCGAGTCGTTCGACTGGGTGTTGTCGACGATCGAGAGCGAGAAATCTCCGGCGTTGGCGCCCGATGTGATGTACTGGACCGATGCTGTGATCGAGTCGCCTGGCTGGATCACCATGCTGGAGATCGGCTGCTCAGGCTGCTGGGCCCCGCTGGAATACATCTCCCACCAGGCATAGTACTGGACCCGGCCGTTGATGACGTCCTGGCTCGTCCCGATCTGCTCGACCGTCGAGGAGTTACTCGTCGCTCCGTCGATCCCCACCCAGACGGACGAATAAGCGGTCTGCCCGGCCGTGGGCGTCACGGTCGGCACGGTCCACGTTCCGCTAACCGAGGTCACCGAGCCCGGCGTCGGGTTGCTCAGGTTGTTTGCGGCCACGTAGCCGGACCAGTTCGTACTGAGCTGCGGGTTCGGAGCCGCTGCTGGCGTGGGCGTCGGAGCCGGTGTCGGCGTGGGAGTCGGGGCCGGCGTCGGTGTGGGAGTCGGGGCCGGCGTCGGGGTGGGAGTCGGGGCCGGCGTCGGTGTGGGAGTCGGGGCCGGCGTCGGTGTGGGAGTCGGGGCCGGTGTCGGCGTGGGAGTCGGGGCCGGTGTCGGTGTGGGAGTCGGCGCCGGTGTCGGTGTGGGAGTCGGGGCCGGTGTCGGCGTGGGAGTCGGGGCCGGTGTCGGCGACGGCGTGGGGCTCGGTGTGGTGGGGCCCGACTGGAAGTCGAGGTGGACTCCGCCCCACCAGGTATTCTGGAAGGCGTAATCCGTGCCTGCCGAGGGGGGCGGGGAGGAGTTCGCGGTGTCGTACCACTTCCCGTAGCTGAGCCGCTGAATCGTGGGCCAGTTCGAGTACGGCGAGTTGAAGTACGCCACCATGGGGTGGGTACTGGCACTTGTGGTGGTACTGGAGGTCAACTCCAGGCTCTGACCGGGCGACTCGTAATAGACGTTGACGGCCGAGTTCGGGCCCCATGTGAAGGCGAACCCGATCGTGTAGTCGCTCTGGTTCTGGATGTCGATCACAGCCTGGAAGGGCTGTGTCTGCGAGAGCAGACTGCGATCCTCAAGGAGGTCGTGAAGGGGACGGTATCGGACCTTGCGATGAGTGCGCATCGATGCTTACCTCAATGATGTTGGTACGCAGAATCATCGGAGTCTGATTCCCTTCAGCGGACGACGACCTCCCTGTCCGAGTACGCGAGACCATCAAGCGGGCGAGATCGAGGAGGCTGGGAACCCAGGCGGGTCATCAACTCATCGTCGGTGATCGGCCCTGGGCGCGCATCGAGTGGCCGGGGTGGGCGGGACTTCGCATCTCATTCATCCATCGGATTCGGCGAAGTCATACATCCTCGATGTCAAGAACATCCTCATTTCGGCGACACGAAAATCCATCGGCTTCCGGATGGGCCTCGGCGTCGGGGTTTGGTGATACCGAACGTTCGCCTTTTAACGACGAGCGGTGGGCAGGCCGCGATCCGCTCGCTTGCCTTTCTTCCAGTCTAGGACATCCTTGATGATTGGTTTTTGCGTCGCTTTTCCGAACGCCAGCGATGCCCGGGGCGAA
>DAHZZC010000061.1 GCA_027435495.1 Planctomycetales bacterium | reverse complement strand
GTCCCTTGCCGGCGAACGCGATCGAGAGAATCTCGCCCCGCGCTCCCTTGCCCATCATGTAGACCGCCGGATACTTCATCGTCAGCTTGCTGCCGAGGTTGCCGTCGACCCACTCCATCAGCGCGTCCTCGTGCGCCACGGCCCGCTTGGTGACGAGGTTGTAGATGTTATTGGCCCAGTTCTGGATCGTCGTGTACCGGCACCGGCCGTGCTTCTTCACCACGATCTCGACCACCGCCGAGTGCAGGCTCTCGCTCGTGTAGATTGGCGCTGTGCATCCCTCGACGTAGTGGACCTGGGCCCCCTCCTCGACGACGATCAGCGTCCGCTCGAACTGGCCCATGTTCTCGGCGTTGATCCGGAAATAGGCCTGGAGCGGGATATCCACCTTCACGCCGGCCGGGATGTACACGAACGAGCCGCCGCTCCAGACCGCCGAGTTCAGCGCGGCGAACTTGTTGTCGTGGATCGGGATCACCGTGCCCAGGTACTCGCGAACCAGGTCGGGGTACTCGCGGACGGCGGTATCGGTGTCGACGAAGAGGACGCCCTTCTTCTGGAGGTCCTCGCGGAGGCTGTGATAGACGACCTCCGACTCGTACTGGGCACCGACGCCGGCGAGGAACTTCCGCTCGGCCTCAGGGATGCCGAGCTTCTCGAAGGTGTTCTTGATCTCGGCTGGGACGTCGTCCCAGCTCCGGCCCTGGCGGTCGGTCGCCTTCATGTAGTAGTGAATATCGTCGAAGTTGAGCTCGGCGAGGTCGCCGCCCCAGGTGGGCATCGGCTTCTGCTGGAAGACCTCGAGCGCCTTGAGGCGGAACTCGCGCATCCAGGCCGGCTCATTCTTCATCTCGGAGATCTGGCAGACGACCTCGCGCGTGAGTCCCTTGCCGCTCTTGAAGGCGTAGTTCGCTTCCGAGTCGTGGAAGCCGTACTTGTAGTCGTCCTTGATGCCTGCCACCTGAAGATTCAGATCGGTCGCCATCGGGTTCATCCTTCCGTTCGGAGACGGTGGGTATCTTGTCCGCTCTCGGTCGTTTTGTGTCGATGGTCGGGTCGGGGCCGGGTGTTATCGGGCGGCTTGAAGCGAGGCGTCGCCCTTCTGGGCGGCCTCGATCTCGTCCTCAAGACGGGCGGCTTCGGGATACCGGGCCCGGATCCAGTCGTAGCCCTGGCTTTCGAGCGTCTTGACCAGTTCGGGCCCGCCGTTCTCGACGATCCGGCCGCCAAAGAGAATGTGGACGAACTGCGGCTTGATGTAGGTGAGGATTCGCTCGTAATGGGTGATGACGAGGATGCCGGTCGCATGCCGCTCGGCGACCCGGTTGACTCCCTCGGAAACGATCCGAACGGCGTCGATGTCGAGGCCGCTGTCCGTCTCATCCAGAATCGCGAAGGCCGGGCGGAGCATCGCCATTTGCAGGATCTCGGCCCGCTTCTTCTCGCCCCCGGAGAACCCCTCATTCAGATAGCGTCTGGCAAACTCCTGGTCGACGCCCAGTTCGTCCATCTGCTCGCGCATTTCCTTGCGGAATTCACGCATCGGGACCAGCTCCTGACCCTCCTTGCGGTCGGGGTTGCGCACGTTGGTCACGGCATGCCGCAAGAAGTTGGCGACCGAGACGCCGGGGATCGAGGTCGGGTACTGGAAGGCCAGGAAGATCCCGGCCTTGGCTCGCTCGTCGGCCTCCATTCCCAGGATGTCCTGGCCGTCGATCTCCGCGGTCCCCTCGGTCACCTCATACTTCGGATGACCGGCGAGAGCGTAGCTCAGGGTGCTCTTCCCCGACCCGTTCGGGCCCATCAGCGCGTGGACCTCGCCCTGGCGGATCGTCAGATCGACGCCCCGGAGAATCTCCTTGCCGTCGATCGCCACGTGAAGGTTGCGGATGGTCAGGACCTTGCTGCTCATTGTCTTTCCAGTTGTCAGGGCGTCGGAGTCAGGAGCCAGTTAAGAGCCATTGGGTCGTTGCGGTCTGTTCGGTCCGCAGGACTTTACCCACGACGGACCACATTCCGTTCCACGGAATCGTCCTCGGGTTTCGAAGCCGGTTGCCAGTCTGGGATCATCCACGAACCGTGGCCCGCCTGGTCTTCTCTCACCAGGGACCACGGCCGCTTGACCCTTCGATCCCTCATGCCCGGACTTCCCGGGGCCGGAAGTCGCACGAATGATCGCCGTCAAGACGACACTGGCTGAGCCGGAGGGCGAGGCCGAGAACCTTCTCAAACATCTTGCGCTCGAGGGCGCAGATATTTCGATCAGACTCGGCGAGTTCGTAATACGGACACGAGTGCTGGCGGAGGATCGGCGAGGCACCGGCCGGGTCGCGGGCGACCTCGGCCTCGACCCCGCGATCGTGCAGCAGGCTGGTCAACTGGACGAGTCGTCCTTCCCACCCTGGGCTGCTGACCTCCCGCCGATACAGATCGGCGAGCCGCTCGGTGATCCGGGCGAAGAGGTTCCGGCGGAGCTTCCGGTCCTCGACGGTGGTCATCAACTCGCCCCAGAGGGCGACCGCCAGATCGGCGTAGTTTTGACCCAGCCGCTTCTGTGCCTCAACGCTCGCCATGTAGGCGTGCCTCGGGCGTCCGCGACCCCGGGCCTCGCCCTCGGCCCGACGCTCGATCAGACCCGATTCCAGGAGCCGCCCCAGCCGGTTGCGGACCGCCGTTCCGGTGACGCCCAGTTGATCGGACATCTCGGCAACAGTCATCGGCCCGCGACGACGGAGAAGGTCCAGCAGCGCTCGATCCGAGGATTCCGACATTGCCGCACCACCCCCTGGCACTTCGGCCGATCCTTCCGGGCAACACGACGACCAGGGTCGATCGCTTGCCGCACCCCCCCATCGTAGAGATTCGCCCACCGATCGTCCACCCGGTACACCCGTTTTTTCGCAAAGAATCCTGTGAAAAATCCTCCGGGGAGAGCTTCGGGCTTTTGAGCGGAACCGGCGATCAGGGCGGCGGCGGTCGAACCTCGGCGGCGATCGCCAGCGCTGGGATGCTGGTGTCTTTCCGCCTGGCCTGTCCGATTACTATAAAGGAGGAGGCCATCCATTGAGGACTGAAACCTGGCGCCGTCCCTCGGAACCGACGACGATCCGTGGAGATGCTCATGACAAGTGATGGAGAGTCGGTCGATCACGCGCGGATGGCGACGGACCTTGATGAGGCAGAGGCACCGCCGCGGTTGATGGTCGGTGTGGGGGCCTCGGCGGGCGGGCTCGAGGCGTTGGAGCGGCTCTTCGAGGTGATGCCGACCGATACGGGCATGGCCTTCGTGGTGGTTCAGCATCTCTCGCCGAATTACAAGAGCATGACCGATGAGATCCTGGCGCGTCGGACCGGAATCCCGATCCGGCTGGCCGAGGATGGGATTACGGTCCAGCGGGACACCATCTACCTGATCCCGCCCCGGAAGGACATGATCCTCAGCGACGGCCGATTGTTGCTGACCGACAAGGATCCCGACCAGCTTGTGACCTTGCCGATCGATCTCTTTCTCCGATCGCTCGCTCAGGAGGCTGGTGATCGGGGAGTCGCGATCATCCTCTCGGGCACGGGAAGCGACGGCTCGCGAGGCGTTCGCGACGTCCACGAGGCTGGCGGGCTGGTGATCGCCCAGGATCCCCAGGCGGCCAAGTTCGACGGGATGCCCCGAAGCGCCATCGATACCGGGACGACCGACCTGACGCTCGCGCCGGAACGGATGCCCGAGGCGTTGCTTCGGCACCTGAAGAGTCCTCATGTTGGGCCTCATCCGCCGACGGACGAGCCGACGGGGGTGGACGCGATCTTTCGATTGCTCCGCGACGGATACGCGATCGACTTCTCGCATTACAAGCCGGACACCGTGGCCCGCCGGCTCGAGCGACGGCTTTCGCTGGGCGAGGTCCCTGGGCTGGACGAGTACGCGCGTCGGCTCTCTGGCGATCCGGCCGAGCTAAACCTGCTGTACAAGGATCTGTTGATCGGCGTCACCCGGTTCTTCCGGGACGAGGAAGCCTTTGCCCGGATCGGACGGGATGTGCTTCCCGAACTGCTCGGCCGGCTCGCGCCGGGTGAGGAGTTCCGCGCCTGGGTCGCTGGCTGCGCCACGGGCGAGGAAGCGTATTCGCTCGCGATCCTGGTTCGCGAGGGGATGGAAGCGCTCGGCCGCACCGGCCCGGTGAAGATCTTCGCCACCGATGCGCACCGCGCCTCGCTCGACTCCGCTGGCGTCGGCATCTATTCCGAGGCGGCCTGCGCCGATGTCGGCGGCGATCGGTTGAACCGGTTCTTCACCCGGGTTGCCGGGGGCTTTCAGGTCTCGGCCGATCTCCGAAGGTCGATCGTCTTCGCCCAGCACAATGTCCTGAAGGATGCCCCGTTCACCAAGCTGGATCTGGTCTCCTGCCGGAACATGTTGATCTATCTTCGTCCGGCCGCGCAGAAACGGGTGCTTTCGCTCTTCCATTTCGCGCTGAAGACGGGGGGTGTTCTTTTCCTGGGGCCGAGCGAGACCCCTGGCGAGGTGAACGACGAGTTCGATCCCCTGGACCCTCGATGGAAATCTTACCGGAAGCGTCGGGATGTCCGGCTTGTGGCCGACCTTCGGCTGACGGAGATCACGCCACAGGTTCGGTGTCCGACCGGTAGCGCGCCTCCGCCCGCCGAGGCCCACCTGATCGGGACCTACGACGCCCTCCTCGATGAATTCATGCCGCCCGGCCTGCTGGTCAACGAGCGGGGTTCGGTGATTCAGTCGTTTGGCGGCGCGAGCAAGTATCTGAAGTTCCGCGAGGGGCGCGTCACCACCGAGCTGCTCGAACTGGTCGAGCCCGAGGTTCGCACCGCTCTCACCGGGGCCCTTCCGCGCGCGTTCAAGGAGCTAACCCGGGTCGCTTACAAGGGACTTCGGGTCTCGCCCTCGGGCATCGATCGGCTGATTAACCTCACCGTTCGGCCGATCCGCGATCGACGCGCCGGGGTCAGCCACGCGCTGATCCAGTTTGAGGATGTCGGAGAAGCTCCCTCCGTTCGCGAGGCCGTCCACGAGATCGACCTCGGCCAGGCTTCTCGCGAGCAGATCCTCGCCCTGGAAGGCGAGCTGCGATACACCAAGGAAAACCTCCAGGCGGTCATCGAGGAGATGGAGACCAGCAACGAGGAACTCCAGTCGACCAACCAGGAACTCACCGCCGCCAACGAGGAATTGCAGAGCACCAACGAGGAACTGCACTCGGTCAACGAGGAACTGTACACAGTCAACACCGAGTATCAGAAGAAGATCGCCGAGCTGACCGAGCTGACGGCCGACATGGATAACCTTCTGATCAGCACCGAGGTTCACACCATTTTCCTCGACCGCGACCTCTGCATCCGCAAGTTCACTCCGAAGATCGCCGAGACCTTCAACCTGATGCCCCAGGACCTCGGTCGAAAGATCGACAATTTTACCTACACGATTGATCGTCCGGAGCTGATGGACGATCTTCGATCGGTCCTCGAACGATCGGCGCCCCTGGAGCGCCAGGTGCGTGACCGCCGGGGGAACTGGTTTTTGCTTCGGATCCTCCCGTACCGTGCTGGGCTGGCGACCAACGGGGTGGTGCTCACGCTGGTTGACCTCTCGGGCGTGAAGCGGGCCGAGGCCGAGGCCCGTCGGAAGGACGAGCAGCTTAGCGGCATCCTCCGCAATTCCCCGAACTGGATGTTCATTCGCGACACAACCGGTCGTTATGTGCTCTCGGATGAATCGTTCCGTCGGGCGGTCGGTCGCGACCCCCTCGGCAAGACGCCCGCCGAGCTGTTCCCTCCGGATGTCGCCGATCGGATGACGAGCCGCGATGAGCAGGTGATCAACGAGGGATTGGAGATTCAGGACGAGGTGGTCATTCCCCTGAGCGATGGCCCGCATACCTTTCTCTCTGTCAAGTTCCCGCTTCGCGACGAGGCGGGGCGGATCACGGGTGTCGGCGGGATCAAGACCGACGTCACCCCGATCCGAGAGGCCGAACGCACGGCCAACGAGGCCGTGGCGCAGCGCGATCGGTTTCTGGCGATGCTCTCGCACGAGCTGCGCAACCCACTGGCGGCGGTCGTCAATGCGGCCGAGATGGCGGCGCGATCAGCGCCCGAGGAGACCGATGCCGGTCGGTGGATCGGTGTGATTGGGCGTCGGGCTCGCCACATGGCCCGCCTGGTCGACGACCTCCTGGAAGTGGCGCGGTTCACCCAGGACAAGATCGAGCTTCACCGCTCGGTTTTCGACCTGACAACGACCATCCCCGACGTGCTGGAGGAGGTGTACCAGTGGTTCGCCGATGCTGGTGTCACGCTCGTCCACAAGGCGCCGACAGGGCCGATCGCGGTCGATGGCGACGCGGTCCGACTCCAGCAGGTTCAGGTCAATCTTCTGCGGAACGCGGCCAGGTACACGCCGGCTGGGGGCACGGTCTGGTACAGCGTCGGCCCGGAGAACGATCAGGCTGTGATCCGGGTCCGGGATAATGGAGTCGGCCTGGCTCCGGAGATGATTGTCAGCGTCTTTGAGCCATTCGTTCAGGCCGATACATCGCTGGCGCGGGCTGGCGGCGGACTCGGTGTCGGCCTGACGCTCGTCCGTTCGATCGTGGATCTGCACGGCGGGACGGTCGAGCCCCTGAGCGAGGGCCCTGGCAAGGGGAGCGAGTTCGTCGTTCGGCTTCCACTGGCCGACCCGGCCCAGGTTCCCGCGTCGATCGATCAGCGGGCCGACCTGCATTTATCACCGATCTCAACGTCGAAGGCTGGCGGACCCGCACCCCGGTTGCTCGTCGTCGAGGACGACCCGGATATCCGGACGTTCCTGGTTGAGCTACTGGAGCTGGACGGCCACGACGTCCGATCCTTTGGTGACAGTGAGGCTGCACTCCGGTCGCTGGAGACCGAGAGCGTCGACGTCGCCCTGCTCGACATCGGTCTGCCGGGGATCGACGGATGCGAGCTCGCCCGTCGGATTCGGAACCGGCCGGGGCGGCAACCTTATTTGATCGCCCTGACCGGCTACGGCCGCCAGGAAGACCTCGCCGCGACCTCCTCGGCCTGGTTCGATGCGCACCTGACCAAGCCGTTTCGATCGCAGGAACTCGGCCGCCTCCTGGAATCCGCGGCGGCGAGTCGTCGGGAGGGAGTGGGAAGCATCGCTCGGGATGGACAATCCCCATGAGGCGACCGCCCCAACCCCTGGGGGGTCCGGGCGGTCGCGATCGCCTCGACTCGGAAGGGTGGAAGCGTCCTCATCAGGCGGTTCCGCGGTCCTTCGGATCAGGCGATCCCGAAGCCGGTCGTCCCGGTGCTGGTCAGAGTCCCGGTGCCTCCCGTCCCGCCGGAGAACCCCGTAGCGCCCGTGGTCCCGGTGGTTCCGATCCCCGTCGTTCCGATCCCGGTGCCCGTGGTCCCGATTCCGGTGGTTCCGATCCCGGTGCCGACGGTGCCAATCCCTGTCGTGCCCGAGCCATAGGCGGTACCGATCCCGGTGGTTCCGGTGCCGGTGCCGACGGTGCCTGTGCCCGTCGTGCCCGAGCCATAGCCAGTGCCGATTGGGCCAGTGCCGGTGGTCGTGGTTCCGGTTCCGGTGCTTCCCGAACCGTATCCCGTACCCGTTCCGGTGCTACCCGAACCGTATCCGGT
>DAHZZC010000060.1 GCA_027435495.1 Planctomycetales bacterium | reverse complement strand
CGATCCCAAGGGCCGAGGCGATGGCAAGAAAAAACCTGGTTGCTATTACGAGTCGATCGAGACAGCACTTTCCGGCGTCCGCCTTTGCGAACACCTGCCGGGCCTCGCGCGCCGGCTGCACCACACCGCGATCCTCCGAACGCTTCACCATGAGATCATCGACGAGCACGGCGCCGCGACCAATTTGATGCACACCGGCCGGCCCACCAGCGGCACGATCGCCTATCCGTCCATCGGCTCGATCGTCGCCCACCAGCGCGGGGCCAACGGCGAGGGTGTGCCCGCCTACGTCGTCATCGGCTATCCCAGCGTCAGCCGCGGCCCCGGCTTCCTCGGCTCGAAGCATGGCTATGTCTACCTGACCGACACCCAAAGCGGGCCGGCCGGACTGACCCCGCTGGCCAGCCTCGGCGCGGGCCGCCGCGACCGCCAGGAACGGCTGCTCGAATCCTTTCGGGCTGACTTCCAGGCCGCTCACCCCAGGGACGCCACAATCGCCGACTACGTCGCCGCCTCGCGCGAGGCCGCCCGCCTCGCCGGGCCGAACTTCCGCCGCGTCTTCGAGTTGGATCGCGAGCCTTCGAGCCTGCGCACCGCCTATGGCGGCGAATTCGGCCAGCGATGCCTCCTCGCCAGGCGGCTGGTCGAGGCTGGCGTCCGTTTCATCGAGGTCGCGCACAACCTCAACTTCGTCAACGGAACCGGCTGGGATACGCACAATCAGGGACAACTCCGACAGCATGGCCTGATCCGCGAGCTGGATCACGCCCTCTCGGCCCTGCTCGACGACCTCGAACGCCTCGGTCGGCTCGATTCCACCCTGGTCGTCGTGGCGACCGAGTTCGGCCGTCCCGCCGCATTCGACTCCGGCGGCGGCCGAGGTCATCAGTCCACCGCCTTCAGCGCTCTGCTGGCAGGCGGCGGCCTGCGCACCGGTCAGGTCGTCGGGACCACCGATGACCTTTCAAAGACGATCGTCGACCGGCCGGTCTCGGTCCCCGATTTCCACGCGACGATCCACGCCGCCCTCGGTATCGATCCTTCCAAAGAACTGCTCACGCCCGAGGGCCGTCCCGTCCCGATCACCGATCACGGCCACCCGATCGCCGATCTGTTCGGCTGACGCGCAGGAACCGATACCGTCGGGGACCGTGACCGTCGGAGGCCGCTACGGGTTGGTCAGATCCGGAGCCCAGAGGCCCGGCTTCAACATGGGGGACTTGCCGGAAGATGGAAAGGTCGCCTTCGCAGCGGCCCGAAGCTGCGACGAGAGATCCTCAACCGTCTTCGCGTGGGCCGGGTCTGCAGCCAGGTTCGTGAGTTCGCGGGGGTCGGACTCGTGGTCGTACAGCTCGCGGCCCCGACGCCCCTCGTCCCACTCGGTGTACCGCCAGCGGGGCGTTCGCAGGCTGTAGCCGAAGAATCGCGTGCCTTGATCGCCGATTGCCGTGCTGGCCCCGGCCCGGCGGAACCCGCCCCCACGCACCACCTGCGTGATCGCCCAGCCGCGACCAGCGACCTTCGGATCTTTCAGCATCGGGAGCAGGCTCTGCCCTTGCAGGTTCGCGGGCCGCTCGACGCCGCAGAGCTCGGCGAGTGTCGGGAACAGGTCGACCTGACTGACCGGCGACCGGGCAACCCCGCCCTTCTTCGTCACCCCAGGCGCGACGATGAGCAGCGGAACCCGCGCACTCTCCTCGAACAGGCTCTGCTTCTGCCAGAGGCCGTGCTCGCCAGTGTGGTAGCCGTGGTCGCTCGTGAAGACGATCACCGTATTCTCGGAGAGGCCCAGCCGGTCGAGCGTCTCCACCACGCGCCCAACCTGGGCGTCCATGAAGCTGATGCTGGCGCGATACGCCTGAAGTCCCTGCCGACGGAGGTCGTCGGTGAGCTTCTCCTGCTCCTTCTTGGCGCTGGCAAGGGCAGGGGGTGGGATGTCGGCCTGGTCCTCCTTCACCCCGTGGACGACTGGCATCTCGTTCTCGGGGTAGAGATCGAAATACGACCGGGGCGCGACATACGGCGTGTGCGGCCGGAAGAAGCCGAGGGCCAGGAAGAACGGCCGGTCCGTCCGCCGGGCGCAGCGGTCGAGGATCCACTCCGCGTCCTCGGCCATCATCCCGTCGGTGTGGAACCGGTCGGCCCTGGGCGACGCGTACCAGCTCAGCGTCCCGCCGAAGTTTCCGGGCAGGAGCGAGAAGATCCGAGGCTCCTCCTCCAGTCGATCGACACCCGCAGGGTTGGATTCCAGTTCCCACGAGCCGGGGTCGTCGTGCCCGTTCGTGCCGATCGACCGGGGCACGTTGTAATGGTAGAGCTTACCGATCCTCGCGGCGAAATAGCCTGACCGGCGAAACGACTGCGGCATGCTCATCTGCGACGGGATCGTCTGCCGAAAGATCTGCCCGTTGGCCAGGATGCCGGTGCTGTTGGGATAGAGACCCGTCAGCATCGAGTTACGGCTCGGGCCGCAAAGCGGGAACGCGCAGTAGGCCCGCTCAAAGAGCACCCCGCGGCAGGCCAGGCGGTCGATGTTCGGACTCTTCGCCAGCCGGTCGCCGTAACAGCCGAGCAGGGTGTTGAGGTCGTCCGAGATCAGGAACAGGACGTTCGTCCGCTTCGCATCGGCGGCCGTGGCCGCTCCTCCGAGCAGACTGAACAGGGCGATCGCGACAATCGGTCGGCCGGGCATGGGCATGGGGACAGTCCTCATCGGCACTCGAGCGAACGGGTTCAAGGAGCGAGGCGCTGGACCTTCGGCATCAGGTATAGAAAGGCCGTCGACGATCCGCAAGCGCTCATCGGGACGAACCCCAACGAAATCCACCCTCGTCGCTCGCTCGACCCCTCGCAGTTCGCGACCGAGAATTCCACGCTCGGCGTGCCGGTCGTGTACGCCCAGGGAATCCCTTGCTGCAACCGGGTGAAGTAATTCCCCATCCCGTCGGGGCCGCCCCGCGCTGAGGCAGGCGAACGAGGACGCTGCTCGAGCCAACGGCCCGCCAGAGGTGACGCAACGGGGACAAAGGATGGTGTGCAGACGCTGGAATGAAAACCTTCCTCAATCATCCGGACGGCCGGGTCATCGAGAGAATTCACTCCACGCGGGCTCGCTCGGCGGATCGTTCATCCAAGAACGTCCCCGGCCTCTGCCTTCGGCCATCCGCCTGGTCCCAGCTCCGGCTGGTCCAGCTCCGACCCGCGAGGCCCGCGACAAAGCCGACACTCCCGCCAGGACCCGATCGGCCCGGCGTGCGGACTCGGACCCGGGCCCAGCGGACACCGACCAACACCCCGGACCCAGCGGGGCGGATCGGAACGGCCGGAGAGGGCGTCGGACGGTTGGCGATGTTCGCACCGTCCACCATTTGGACGCCCACTCAGCCCCCGTTTGGCCGCCGCCCGCCGATTCCTTTGTATTCACCGAAGAGTTAGCCCACGAGTTCCAGAGGCTGCCATGGATTAGGCAGATAATCCCGTTTAGAATGCGCGCAGAGATCTGGGTTAACTCCTGGGGTGGCTGCTTGAATGCGGAGTTTCATAGAATAAGGCGCAACTGTTTATGATAAAAAGTATTGACATAAAAAATTTCCGGTCGTGCTACTCGACTTCCATCGCCTTCGACAAGAACGTTTGCGCCATCGTCGGCAAGAACGGCGCTG
>DAHZZC010000059.1 GCA_027435495.1 Planctomycetales bacterium | reverse complement strand
AAGCGTTAAGGCCCAGCCCCGACCGCTGATTCTCGAGCCCGCTGACGACGCAACACCACTTCGAGCGGCTTTTGGCTTTGTCGGTAGTGCTGGCTGATGTCGGAGCCGGCTCCAGCCGGCGATTTTCGCGGGACCTTTGGCTTCGTCCGTGTTGAATCTGATGTAGGAGCCGGCTCCAGCCGGCGATTTTCGCGGGACCTTTGGCTTCGTCCGAGTCGCCAGCTGGAGCTGGCTCCTACAAGGGCCATAGAGCGGGTCCTTCGCGATGGGCGGATCGTTCGCCGACCGTTTGAGCCGGCTCCAGTCGGCGATTTTCGCGGGACCCGGTGCTCCCTCACAATCCGGGCAGGATCACCAGGCTCGTGAATGACTAGATGGCCGGCGGGGTGATCTGGGTGATCTGGCGGGCGGTTCGGCCGAAGAAGTAGTTGAACATCAGCGCGAACTCGGCGTCGAACGGCTTTGGGGTACTCACGGGAGTCACGAGGGCCGCGGTGAGCATCGACTTGCCGCCGAAGAGGACGTTCAGGCCGTAGGTCAGGTTGCAATCGTAGGCGGAAGCCGCGGGATCGTAGATGTTGTAGGGATTGCGGTGGTTGAGCGGCGAGTTGACGTGAACCTCGAACGTGGGGGCGATCGCCGTGATGGCCCGGGTCCGATCGTTCGTCCGGTAGACGAAGTAGCCGATGCCGATGTCGTTGTACATCAGGGAGACGTCGGCGTTGTTGGTCGGGAAATCGAAGCCGTTGAAGCCCTGGATGTAGACGCGATCCATCCTCCAGATATAGGCAAGGAAGGGCTGGAAATAGGTGGTGTTGAGGCTGTTAAGGTACGGGGCGCCGGCGAACCGGCCCGGTCCGCTGGACGGAGTGAGGTCGAGCCCGGCCGAGATCAGGCTCCCGGTCGCGCGGTTCTGCTTGAGGATGTACTTGGCGAAGATGTCGAGGTTGCCGAGGGAGCTCGAGGTCGGGGCCGCAACGCCGCTGGCAAAGCTGGTGGCCGAGAGCGAGTTGAGCGGGAGGCGGATCCCAATGGAGCCGTTACCCTGGTCAAACGTTTTCTCGAAGCCCCAAACGTAGACAGAGGCATTCATTCGGTTGATTGGCGACCGCTGGGCGGTGTTCACCGTGGAATTGAGGTTTGTATAATAATTGTAATCAAAGAAGACACGGTCCATGGGTCTCGGCGACTGGTTTTCGGACATCTTGAAGTTGCGGACGGTCGGATAGAGCAGCGCCAGGCCGTGCGGGCCAGGCGGGACCGGAGGCGCGGGCGAGAGCGCGGAGTGGGCGTAGTACGGGCTGAGATCGCCGAGCATGTTCGGGGTGAATCCCGGGTCCTCGGCCTGGCCCGACTGGGTCCCGAGCGAGGCGATATTCGTCGGCGCAGGGGTTTCTGGACCGCCCCCGGAATCGAGCCCGCCGGTGGAATCAATGGCGGCCGAGTAGCCTGCTCCGGTTCCGGTTCCGGTTCCCGCTCCGGGCGAGCCGGCGCCGGGCGAGGCCGAGCCGGGGGTCGATGGTCCTGCGAGTCCGGGCTCCGCGCTGGGCGTCGACGAGGGGAAGGGCGTGCCCGGTCCCAGGGTCGGACCGATCGGGAAGGCGGCCGATGTTCGCGGATAGCCGGCGATGCCCGCCGCGGCCTGTGGCGAGGCGCCCGGCGTGAATCCGGGCGACCGATCGCCGTCCGGGTAGGGCGTCGCCCTGTTCAGCGGGCTGGCGGGGGCTCGAAGGCCCTGGGCGGCTTTCGTCATCGTCGAGGAGGGCGCGGCGGGAAACATCGCCCCGCGCTGCGGGTAGGGGACCGCGGTCGAGGTCGGAGCCTGTCCGCTCGGTTGAACCGGCCGAGCGGCGCCGGCGGCTCTCGGTCTCGACGAGTAGCCGCCTGGGAACGGCGAGCCGACGATGGCAGGCGCGCTCTGGGGCGAGGGTGTGGCGGCCTCGGCGACCGACTGGGCGTGCACCCGGCCCCCGGCGATCTCCGCGAGGACCAGGCCCTGGAAGGCCAGTCCTGCGCCGATCCAGCCCTGGATGATCCGCTTCATACCGCGACTCCATCGCCTGGCGGGACTGGTCATCCACGCGGCCGCCCGCAACGCGAGCCGCGATTTCGAACGGTCCGATGGCAGAGACCCGATTCGGATTCTGGAGATCCGATTCCAGAAATCCCAGGGGATCGCGTCGATCTGGAATCGGGTCTCTGGAAGGAATTTCGTCACAAACTTTCGAGGCTTTCGATCCGCCGACGTGCCGTGATGGCACGACTGTTGTATCGACATTGCGGGTCGCCTGGATTGCTCGAATTTCTCGGATTGCGGAAAAAGTCGGCCGTATTCTGGTGGGAAGCGGTCTCATGCTCGGCGGGCGAAATCGATCCGAACGGTCGAGGATCTGTCTCTTTCCGGACGGGTCTCGCGAGATCGGGAAGGTTGGGTTACGCTGAAATCAGGCAAGGCCGGCCTCCTGGGCGGCAGGCGAGGGCGCCGGTCCCGGTCCGGTGACCCTGCCCGACGACGGTCCGGAGCGAGATCCATCGATGGGGCGTTTCAACATCGAGGCCCAGGACGGTCGCGATCGGGCGAACTCCGGGCGACGAATCTGGACGTTGGGCCTGTCTGGCGTCCTGGTGCTGCTGGCGGCCCGGTTCGGGAGCGGTCAGGAGATCCAACTGCCGCCGGATTTTGCCTGGCCGAGGCTGGTTCTGAACGGTCCGTCCGGCCTGCTGGCGCCTGCGCAGGCGATGGTGTTTGCCCCGGACGGCAAGACGCTGGTCTCGGGCGGCGACGACAGGGCGGTCTCGATCTGGGGATTCCAGGAGGGCCGGGTCCGGCTCGACCGGACGATCCGGCCGCCGCTCAACCGGGTTGGGGGGGTGATTCATGCGCTCGCGATCTCGCCGGTGGCCAGCCCGGATGGCGGGCACCTGCTGGCGGTCGCGGGTTATGGCGCGATCGGTAACGGCGGCGACATCCTCGTCTACCGCCTGCGCGGACCCGACGATCCCCGGAGAGGCGAGCTGGCGTTTGTCCTGCGGCAGGATGCGCGCGGGTCGGCCCTTGCGGCGGGCGAACGAGCTGGCCATCGGGCGGCGGTCTGGGGACTGGCCTTTTCGCCGGATGGTCGTTTTCTGGCGTCGTCGGGTGCGGACAAAACGGTCCGTCTCTGGGAGATCGCGACGCAAGACCACCCCGCGCCGGGGGCCGAGGATCGCGAGGCGTCGCCGGTCCGCGTTCTGACCGGTCACACCGGGGCGGTGCTTCGCCTCGCGTTTCTGGGGGTCGATCGCCTGGTGAGCTGCGGCGGGATTCAGGACGGTTCGGTCCGGCTCTGGGACTGGAGGAACGAGGGAGATCCGGCGGCCGGCGCGGTGATTCCTCCGCCTGGCGAGGAGAAGATTGCCGCGGGTCAGGCGGTCATGCTCAACACGATGGCCGTGAGCCCCGACGGGTCGTTTCTCGTGACGGGCCGCGAGGATGGCCGGATCGAGCTGTTTCGGACGTCGGATCTGGGCGTGACCGTTCTGAACCCGGACGACAGCGCCGAGCACCGGGCGGTCGAGGCGGTGGCGATCAGTCCGGACGGCCGATGGCTGGCGGTCAGTCGGCTGCAATACCGTCCGCCGCCTCTCGCCGAGGGAGTTCTCCCGCGTACCGAATGCGAGATCGCGCTGAGACGGCTACCGGGGGGCGAGCCGGTCCGGGTTGTCCGGGTCGCGGCGGATCTCGTTCGCGCCCTGGCGTGCAGCCCGGACAGCCGGTTTCTCGCGACGATCGGCGGCGAGGCGCAGGAGTTGACGGTCCACGACCTGGGTCCCCAGGGTGACGGACCGGCCGCGCCGATCTCGGAGGTACGAGGTCCGGGAACCTCGCTCTGGGATGTCGGCTTCCTTCCGGGCAAGACCGAGGAGCCCCGGGTGGCTTACAGCCGGCGACGGCCGATGGCTGGAGCGGCGCGGTTGTGGGAGGGCTTCGACCTTCGCGGTCGGGAGTTCACCGCCGTCGATCGACCCGAGGCGGTGGCGCACGCCCTGGAGACGTTCGACGGCTGGACGCTTCGGGCGGATCCGAGCGACTCGCGGCGGCTCGAAGTTGTCCGGCCCGGACAGCGAGCGGTGCGGATCCTGCTTGACGGAAGCAACGGCCGATGGATCTCGTACACGTTTATCCCGCCGAATCCGGGCGGCGGTCATCCGGGACCGGCGGTCGCGATTGGATGTCGCGAGGGGATGATCGTGATCCACCGCCTGCCCGACGGCCGGAAGACGCGCGAACTGCTGGGCCATCTGGGGCCGGTCCACGGCGTGGCGCCGTCTTCGGACGGGCGATGGCTGGCCTCGGTCTCGGCCGACCAGACGCTCCGGATCTGGGGCCTTGCCGGCTGCGACGTCCGCCCGTCGCTTGGGGCGCGGTTGGAGCGCGACGCCGAGGGGCGCTGGATCGTCCGGGAGGTCGCGGTTCGTGGCTTCGCCGAGCAGATGGGTTTGAAGGTCGGCGATCAGGTGGTTC
>DAHZZC010000058.1 GCA_027435495.1 Planctomycetales bacterium | reverse complement strand
GGCGATACCTGACCGAGCAATATGGCGGCAACGATTGTTATCATCGTGAAACGCCCTCGACTCGAGATGGAGGAGCCTTCGCCTCAGAGGCAATCATAAGGGGTAAGCCCCATGCAGGCCTCCATTATTGCGTCTCCGCAGAATGTGTCCGGACCGCACGCTCCCGCGTAGATCTCCATCGATCCACAATTCATCTCTTCTTTTATGCAAGAGTAACCCGGCGTGGAGCCTCCTTGGCAAACGGACCAGGAGCCTGGGCTGGGGACCGCGTTCATCCCTGAGGCGACCGTCTTTCCCGGAATATCATCACATTGAAGGACATTCGTAAACCACCGAAAATAATCGAAGCAGCCCTGAGGTACGGCACCACACGGGTTATTGGCATTGGCGGTGCAATACTGGCTGTCCGTGGGGGTCGTGCAGCCGTTAGCCTCCGCCAGCACGGCCGATTGGCTGAAGCCGGTCCTCGTCGACGCGAAGAGCGCCAGCGACAGGAAGGAGGCGACCAAGGCAGGAATCAACCAACCCTTTTTCTTGGCGATCAAGAGATGGCTCCTTTAGTAAAGGAAGGAAAGGTTAGTCGTGTTGAGAGAGGACCGGGCAGGGACTGCTCCCCGCCCAGCCGTACGGACGGCGGCGGGTCAATCGGCGATGTCGCCGAAATCGTAGGTGCCCAGCGCGATCCACAGGGACGGATCGACGGAGTTTGAGACCGACTCGGTATGGCCGTCGCCGAACAGGACGTCCACGGCCCCCGGATGAGCGGATCGAGGAGGGTCGAGGCCGCCGGACGCACTCCAAAAACGGCCAGGCCCGATCATGGGACCACATGTGATCCGCAGGTCGTTTGGCGCCCCGTTGTGGTTGTAGCCCGTGTTCACAAAGTCGCCGAAGAGCCAGTAGCGGCCAGCCGTGCAGTCCCAGCCGTAAACCGGGGCCGCCAGGCAGAGTGAAATGAGCGTCGCGTCGTTCGTGGTGGAGCGATGGCCCTCGAAGTCAGGAACCTTGATGTTGCGCGGGAAGCTCCCCGAGCCAGGAATAAAGTCCCCGCCAAGACGCTCGCTGACAAAGGCCGTCCTCGATAGTCCGTCGGTGATCGCAGAGACGCGGGGGAGCACTCCCAACCCGAATGGTCCATCGAAAACGGAGCGGGAGCGAGGCTTCATATAGTACCGCTCCTGATCGTACCGGCCCCGATTGAAGCGATAGGAACACAGGTGATTCGACTCACCATCGCTGGGACAAAGGTAGACGAGAAGGCGAGTGTTCCTGACGGTCCGATTGGCGAGGAGAGGCTGCGCCGCCGCCTCCAGATCGTGAAAATCCATGTTGAGCGAGTTGAACAGCGGGCCCTGATCAATAAAGGGCAGAAGAAACGCCAACTCGGAATAATTGTTATGCACGACCCCGAACCGGTCCGCCAGAGGGCCGGGGGTGAACATTCGGTGAACGGTTTCGTAACTATTGAGTGCCAGTCCGATTTGTCGCAAGTTGCCCGCACAAAGCGCGCGCCGGCTCGCCTCTCTTGCCGATTGGACAGCGGGGATAAGCAACCCGGCGAGGAGGGCCGTGATCGCAAGGACTGCGATCAGTTCCACCAGGCTAAACCCGCGAACTGGACGCCGTCGATGGAGATGGCACGGGAAGTACATGCAGATCTCCTCAGCGGGGGGATTTGGAGCCCCTCGCGGACTGAGGTAAACCGCTTCCAATCGCGTACATCGTATCAACAATTTCTATCCGTACGAAGTGCGATCCGTCAAGAGGGCAGTTCGGCAGTTCGGTGGGGGTGCCCCACTTGATTTTGGCAACCCTCTTCTGGGGCAGGATAAGGTGTCCGGAACCTTTATTCAAGGTCGGGGCAGACTAAGGTGTCCGGGGGGGCAGGATAAGGTGTCCGGAACCGTTATTCAAGATTGAGCGGTTCGATCGTCCCCGGGCCGCCGCCGGACGAGCTTTCGTCGCTAGTGGATGACGAATCGGTTCCCGACCCCTTTGTTCCCCGCGACCCCTTTGTTCCGACCCGCGTGGCCGAGCTCAACTCCCCGCGTGTCGGTCGATGCGAAGGACCCGGACCACCCACCCGGATCGCGATCATCCCATCGCTGGCAGTGGCGACGATCGCGACGGCGCGGGCGTCGAGGGAGCCTCGACCTCCGTTCGATCCGGGGTCGCCTCCTCAACTCCGGCAAGCGGCCAGTGCTCCAGGCGAACCTGGTCCCCTTCCACAACCACGAACGGGCAAGGCGGATAGTCGGTCCACGTCCCGCTGTTCACGTAGCGGACGCCGTCTCGGTCCGATTCCATCGATAGGTGCGTGTGACCGCATGTCACGAATCGGAACCCGTGCGATCGCGCGTATTCCCGCGCCCGGCTCTCCACCCGCTCGCTGTTCCGTTGCCATCGCTTCGAGATCCGCCGAATCCACCGCGCCGCGCGGTGGGGCATCCACTTCTGAATGAAGTAAAAGACCCCAACCGCCGCGTCAGTCAGCAGCGGGTACGACGTGGTAAACGTGTCAAACTGGTCGCCGTGGAGGATCAGGAGCCGGACCCGGCCGTTGTCGTAGACATATTCATCCAGGATATCCACGCCGACGATGTGGCTAACGATGTCGGCCGGTCCGTCGTGGTTGCCGCGGACCCAGACCAGGCGGAAGTCGTCGCGGTCAGAGTGGCGGCGGATCACCTTCAGGCAGGCGAAATGCCGTTTGGTCAGCCGCTTGAAGTTCAGGTCGTCGAAGATGTCGCCGTTGATCACCAGTTCCCGGCAGTGGCCGACGGCCCAGATCAGAAACTCCTCCAGCAGCTTCGCCTGGCAGACGTCGCTGCCAAGGTGCAGGTCGCTGATGACGATCGCGTCGAAGATCGGCTCGGCGGCCGGGGTGGTCGGGATCGATCCGTGGTCCATGTGGGGGCTCCGGGGGCCATTCCCGGTTCGGCCTCGCGGCCGTCGAGGAAATCGGGCGGATATCTCGCGGCAAAACCCTATCCAGGGCGTTACCAGGTCTTCCGATCCAGGTGAGTCTCTTGCACCGCGGGCGGTGTCGACCAGTCGGGATAGTACGCCATGTTGGGATAATCGCGGACAAAACCTGCCCTGGCGAGCATCTGGGCTCCGATTCCCGAGGCGGCGATCTCGCCATTATACCGTTCGACCCGGAGGAGGCGTCGACCCGGTCCGATCAAGGTTGGAAGAAGTTTCAGCGCGGATTCGATGTCGGCCGGCTCGGCCCAGGGTAGCGCGGTGAGCCGCTTCGCGTAGGATTCGGCGATCAGAACGGGCCGGCCGTCGCGGAGGGCCAGGTAATTCCCGGCGACGCGGGGAAGCCGGGCCGTCCCGCCGTCGAGCAGTTCCAGGTCGAACGGTGCGCCGCCGCCGTAGAGGTTGGCCGGGTCGATCGCCGCGACCAGAATGACCGGTGAGTCCGGATCGCGGTTGGTCCGCGAGCCAGACCGGGCCAGCTCGGCGGCGGCCTCTTCACTGGCGTACTGAACGCCCGAGAGCCCCTCGACAAGGTAGCCCCGACGGACCTCGCCCCGCCACTCAGCCCGGGATAAAACCTCGGCCAGCTCGCTCCAGGAGGGCGCTGAGGGCTCCATCGCGACGACCTCGCGGCTCAGAACGCCGTAGCGATCGAGCAGGATTCCCGCCCAGGTCAGGGCGCGCGCCTGAGGGTCATCGGTTCGCGGCTCCAGCCGAGACCACCGCCCCTCGGCCGGTCCGGCCGCCGCTCGTCGCGGACGGACCCGCAACGATCGACCCGCGCCCCGGTCGCGGGACGCCTGGTCGAGCGCCGCGAGGACCGCTTCCGAGCCGGGCCGGATCGGGTCGAGGCGATCGTTGGTCGCCAGCCCTCGCCCGGTCAGCGCCATCAGCGCCCGACGCACCCGGGACGGACCCAGCCCCGAAGCCCTCGCCAGTTCGTCGGCGAAGCTCGCGCCCCGACTCGCGAGCAGGTCGAGCACGGCCGACTCGTCCGGGTCGAGCGGCTCGGCCTCGGGATCCGGTCTCGGTCCTACGTTGAGGTCGCGGGGCAGGAACGCGACCCGGGGTTCGCCCCGAGTGGCGGCCTCGGCCCGCCAGATCCATCCGCCTCCGCCGATCGCCTCGTCAAGCCAGGCGGGACGATACCCCGCGATCCGTCGCGGAAGGATCTCGGCGTCCCAGACCGCGGCCGGCGCCGAGAACCCTTGCAACCGCTCCAGGACCGTCGACACAAACGCCGGGCCCTCGCCTCGCGTCTTCGGATGAACCGACTGCCATCGCAGAAGGAAATCGGCGAAGACCTCGGGCGCAACCGCCAGGCTTTCCTGGCGGCGGACCGCGACCGTCGCGCGGCGGATCTCGGCGAGG
>DAHZZC010000057.1 GCA_027435495.1 Planctomycetales bacterium | reverse complement strand
GGCGTCCCGCGAGGAGCAAGCCCTCGTAGGTCTGGTTGTTGATCACCACGGTCCCTCGGATCTCGAACCGATTCTGTGGACTCTCGATCAACCGCCCGCTTCGGTCGAGCTTCAATTGCACCCATTGCATCAGCGTACCGTCGCTGTCCGGCCCCATCGGAATCAGGTCGCGGCCGGATGGCCCGAGCGAGATCAGGTGAGGCGCGTTAATCAGCGCGAAGGTGCCGGTCTGGGTGGCCGGATCAAAGACATAAGTCTGGGATCCGCTCACGTCTCCCGCAATTTCCGGGAACGATCGACCCGGTGCCGCCCGGATGAGATCGGCCCGAGCGGGCGCAAGGACACAGGCGAGCAAGAGGCTCGCGAGGATACCGGATCGGACGACGAGGATGCACATCCGTTGCATGAGAACGCCCTCTGCTCGACGCGTCGGGTTCTGTCATCGTCCGGTACGACCGGGACCCAGAGGCACACACGAGGGGATTCGCCATCCGAGGCGATTCCGATCAGGCGCGTCAGAAACTGGTCCCCGGCTTCATGGGGGTGGGCGACGACGTGGGGGCCGGCACGGTGTCGGTCGGGCGATGTTTCTTGGTGTCCATTCGGCAGAGGGTCCCGAGGCAACTCCCGAGCGAGGCGACCTTCCTTTTCCTGGACTCTGAGAAGCAAGCTCCACTAACGCCGGCCTGGCGGCTGGCCTCCTGTTCCAGGAGACTCCCGTCCTACCGGCTGGGCATCTTAAACCGATCGTAGATCCTGTCAACGCGAATATCCAGTCCACCAAACGTGAGCGTCAGGCACCACCAACCGGTCGATCCCTACTTCTATGAGCCTGGTCGTTGTATCCTTGGCACATGATCGTTAAGGATGTCCGATGTCTCCGGGTCGGCGTGCTGGGCTGCGGCCCAATCGCCCAGGCTGCGCACCTCGAAGCCGTCCGCAAGGCACGGAATGCCGAGTTGTATGCGATCTGCGATGTCGCCGATGAACTCCGCGAGCGGATGAAGGCCGTTCATCAACCGCGGGTCTCCTACCGCGAATACGAGGTGATGCTGGCGGATCCCGAGGTCGAGGCGGTGATCATCGCAACCGCCGACGCCTTCCACGTCGAAGCCGCCCGAGCGGCGATCGAGGCCGGGAAGCACGTTTTGGTTGAGAAGCCTCTGGGGATTTCCGTGGAATCGTGCCGGGAACTTCGGGACATCGCGGCCAGAGCCGGGATCGTGGCTCAGGTCGGCAACAACCGACGATTCGACCCGGGGATCGCTTTCGCCAGACGCTTCATCACCGAGGAGATAGGCACGCGGATCTCGATCAAGGTCTGGTATCACGACTCGCTCTACCGCTATACGATGACGGACAACTTGCAACCGATCCCGATCGCGAGCGAATCATCGAGACGTCCGCCGGGGAATCCGAAGGCCGACCGCCGCCGATATTACCTGCTCACCCACGGGAGTCACCTGGTGGACACAGCACGCTGGCTCGGAGGGCCGATCGCGGGCGTCCGGGCCCGCCGACTCGAACGATTCGACGCCTTCTGCTGGTTCATCTCGGTCGATTACGAGGACGGGACGCTCGGTCATCTCGACCTGCAGATTCCGGTTCGAGGCGATTTCCAGGAGGGCTTCCAGGTCTTCGGCGAGGGCGGAAGCGTCGAGGGACGCGTCCATCTGCCCTGGTTTCACAAATCGAGCGACGTGGAAGGTTTTTCGGCCCGCGATCGCCAGTACCGGCGCGTCCTGGGCGAGGACGCGCACACTTACAAGCTTCAGGTCGAAGGGTTCGCCGCGACGATACTCGCCGAGAAGCCGCTGGTCGGGGCCACATTCGACGACGGACTCGCGGCAGTGCAGACGTTGGTCGCGATCGCCCGATCGGTGGAGACCGGCGAATTCGTCCGGCTGGCGGATGCCATTGGAGAAGTCTGATGCACCTCGGGATCATGGCAAGGACGTTCCCTCGGTCATCGCTGGAGGAAACCCTCGACGCGATTGCCGACCTCGGCATCAGGCACGTCCAGTTCAACTTCTCGTGCGCCGGGATGCCGACACTCCCCGATCGGATCGACGAGGATCTCTGCATCTGGATCGCGCGTGGCTTCCGCGAACGCGGACTCACCATGGCGGCCGTCTCAGGGACGTTCAACCTCTGCGACCCGGACGCGTCCCGGCTCGCCATGAACCTGCGGCGCCTGGGTCTCCTGGCTGCCGCCTGCCGATGGCTCGACACCCGGATCGTAACCCTCTGTACGGGTACGCTCGACCCGGCCGATCTGTGGAACTGGCACCCAGGGAACGTCCGCCGGTCGACCTGGGAGACCCTCATCAACTCGATGCGGGAGGCTGTGAAACTCGCCGATCGGCACGAGGTCATCCTGGCCTTCGAGCCTGAACGGAACAACGTGGTCTACTCGGTGGCCAGGGCGCGGATGTTGCTCGACCAGATTGGCTCGCCCTGGCTGAAGGTCGTCCTGGACGCGGCCAACCTGATGACCGCCCACGACCGCCCGCGACTCGTGGAAATCCTGGATGAGGCTCGTGAGTGGCTTGGCCCTGAGGTCGTCCTCGCGCATGCCAAGATCCCGCCCTACCTGATGGCGGAGGACAAGATGTCCCGAATTCGCGAGTATGCGTCGCGGCTGGAGCCGGGGGATTTGCTCCAGCGGATTGCACTGAGCCAGATGGCCGATACGTTGAAGGAAGCAGAGATCCCACTCACCGAGAGCCAGGGGAAGTTGCTCGCAGACCCCGTTCCCGAGGAGCTTCTCATCCTGCACGAGTACTTAACCACCTATGTCGGGTCGCTTCGCCACGTAGGATTCACGGGCTCGGCCCCCTATCCTGGCGCCCTCAGCATGCACGGGATGACCGAGGAGGACACAGGCCCGGTCCAGAAGATCCTCTCGGGCCTGGTTTGATAGGCCCGCGTGCTTCGAGGAGACTTTCATGGAAACCGGACGGATTGCCCAGATCCTCGATGAAATGGGGACGATGCTGGAAATCAACGGGGAGAACCCGTTCCGATGTCGGGCCTATCACACGGCGGCCCAGTCGCTGATGAATCTGCCCGACGAACTCTCGGAGATGATCGCCGACGGGCGCCTGGCGGAAGTCGCCGGCATCGGCGAGACCATGTATGCGAAGATCGTGCAACTCGCCACGACCGGCCATCTCCCGTCGTACGATGAGCTGCGGCGAAAGACGCCACCGGGGCTCGTCGCCCTGCTCCGCATCCCCGGGCTTGGGCCAAAGAAGATCAAGACACTCCGCGAAGACCTCAGGATCGAGAGCCTGGCCGACCTCCGCTCTGCGGCGGAGTCGGGAAGGATTGCGGGGGTGAAGGGATTCGGCGAGAAGACCGAGAAGAAGATCCTCGAGGGGATTGCGTTCGTCGAGAAGTCGGGCGGCCGCATCCTCCAGAGCCACGCCCTGCGCCTGGTCACCCCGATTCTGGAGGCCGTCCGAAAGCATCCGGCCGTCCTCCGCGCTGAGTATTGTGGGAGCCTCCGCCGCCGGGCCGAGACGATCGGCGATCTCGATGTCCTCTTCAGCTCGAAGAACCCGCCGGAGGTGATCGATCGATTGGTCGAACTGCCGCAGGTGGCGGCTGTCCTGGCGCATGGGCCGACGAAGGCGAGCGTCCGGCTTGCGGATGGCGTCCAGTGCGACCTCCGAGGTGTCGAGGACGAGCAGTTCGCCTTCGCCCTGCATTATTTCACGGGGTCGAAGGCGCACAACATCGCGATGCGAAAGCGAGCCCTGGCCCGCGGGCTCTCGCTCAATGAGTATGCCCTGTCGGGCGAGAATTCATCCATTGCCTGCCGGACCGAGGCCGAGCTGTTCCGGGCTCTCGGCCTCTCGTATATCCCGCCCGAGCTTCGCGAGGACGCCGGTGAGTTGGAAGCCGCCGAGCAGGAACGATTGCCCAGCCTGATCGAGCGGACCGACCTGAGGGGAACCTTCCACTGCCACTCGGTCTGGAGCGACGGCGGCGCGACGATCTCCGAGATGGCCGAGGCCGCCCGCGATCGGGGACTGGAGTATCTCGGGATCGCCGACCACTCGCGGTCAGCAGCGTACGCTGGAGGGCTCTCGATCGATCGAGTCCGCGACCAGTGGGCGGAGATCGACGCCCTGAACAGGAGGCTTGGGCCAAGGTTCCATATTTTCAAGGGGACGGAGTGCGACATCCTCCCCGACGGCGCGCTCGACTACCCCGACGATCTTCTCGATCAATTCGATTACGTCGTGGCGAGCGTTCATTCGAGTTTTGGCCTTCCCCGCGAGGCGATGACGGCCCGGATGGTCCGCGCGGTATCCCATCCCAGGGTGACGATGCTGGGTCACCCGACCGGCCGGCTTCTACTGACCCGCGATGGATACTCCGTCGACCTCGACGCCGTGATCGAGGCCGCCGCGCGGGCGGGGACCGCGATCGAGATCAATGCGAATCCACACCGGCTCGACCTCGATGCCCCACACTGCCGTCGTGCCCGAGATCGAAAGGTCCCGATCGCCATCAATCCCGACGCCCACTCCGTGGAAGGACTCGATGACCTGGAATTCGGGATCTCGGTGGCGCGCCGGGGCTGGCTCGAGGCCGGGGACGTCTGGAACACCCTTCCGCTTGAGGATATGGACCGAAAGCTGAAGGAACATCGTCGACGGCGCTGACCCAGGCGAGCCAACGGCTGACAGATGTCCGGAGAGTCGAGGAGCCGCACCCTTGCGGGGGGGGGCGACGTGTCTATAATGAACTGGATGACAGGGCATGAATGGTCGCCGGGGACTCCTGGTCTTCGTGCCATCGTCGACGTCGATCGGTGCTACCGCAGTCCATTCGCGAAGGACGGAGCGCCGACTTTTCCACGGACCTCGCGCGGCGGCACCGGCCGCTTTCCTGTTTCGACTCCCGGCCGTGGCACGGATGTTGTAGCTCGTCCACCGGACGGATTCTGGTCGTGGTGATCGTTCTCATCGATCCTTGTGCAGGATTACCCACATGGCCCCAGCGAAACCGACCGCGGAGAAGAAGCGCCGGTACTTCAGCGTCGAAGAGGCGAACAAGGCCCTGCCGCTGGTTCGCATGATCGTCGGCGACATCGTTCGCCAGTATCGAGTCGTCGAGGAATTGCAGCAGCGTCTCTCGGTGGTGGCGAAGGACCGTCGCCGGACGACAAACGACCTCTACTCGGAGGAACTGGCGCAGAGCCAGTCGGAGTTGGATGCCGAGGAAAGCAAGCTTCTGAATTACATCGAAGAGCTTCGGAAGCTGGGCGTGGAACTGAAGGGTGCCGACGGGCTCTGCGATTTCTACTGCCTGATGGAGGGTCGAGAGGTCTTCCTCTGCTGGAAGCTCGGCGAGCCGGAGGTGAAGTTCTGGCACGAGCTCGATGCGGGCTTCGCGGGACGTCGGCCCCTCCCGAGTCTCGCCGCCGCGTCGGAGGTCGCAGGACGGCGCTGACCGATCGATTCTGGGACCGGACGATCGCACCGCCTACTCGATTCGATATAATCACGAGGCCCAGCCTCCGGGTCGTTCCGGATGGCTGGGCCTTCGTGCTGTCGGACCCGGGGAGCCCGATCACGGGCGGTTGCGAATGGGACAGGTGGTGACGATCGATGGTCCGGCGGGAGCGGGCAAGAGCACGGTCGCCCGAAAGCTGGCCGAGCGTCTGGGCTGGCACTTCCTCGATACCGGAGCGATGTACCGCGCTGTCACCCTCGCCGCGATCCGGGCCGGTATCGATCTCGGTGATGAGTCGTCGCGGGCGAGACTCGTCCGTGAGGTCTGCGTGGAGCTGACGCCCGATTCGGTCTGTCTCGACGGCGTCGACGTCTCGGCCGC
>DAHZZC010000056.1 GCA_027435495.1 Planctomycetales bacterium | reverse complement strand
CTCGGGCTGGAGGCGAGTCCGTTCCGTGTTCTCGGTAAAGCCGAGCCCTGGCCGGAGCGTGAGCTGGGGCGCCCTCGACGGGCGGCCCTCAGCGGGTTTGGCTTCGGCGGGATCAACGCTCACGTGCTGATTGAGGAGCATGTTCCGAACAGAGTGGTTGCGGTTTCGGTCCCAATTGATCGGCCGGCACCGATCGCGGTCGTCGGAATCGCAGGGCAAATGGGAACGAAGGTGGGTCGCGACGCCTTTGCCTCGCTTGTCCGTGGATCGGAAATCGGCCCGATTGAGCGACGAATCGGCTCGCTTCAAATTCCCGTCGGCCGGTTCCGGATTCCGCCGCGAGAGCTTGCTGAGATGCTTCCCCAGCAATCGCTGATGCTTCGGGTCGCGGCCGAGGCGATCGAGTCGGCCGGGTGGGATGCGAGGCTCGCCGCGCGGACGAGTGTCGTCGTCGGGATCGGGCTCGACCTCAATACGACGAACTATTACCTCCGATGGACGATGGCCGACCGGGCTCGCGACTGGGGCGAGGGGCGATCGATCAAGGATTTCACCGAGTGGGTCGACGAGCTTCGCGAGGCCGCCGGGCCGTCGCTTTCGGCGAACCGGACGATGGGATCGCTCGGCGGGGTGGTCGCCAGCCGGGTCGCGCGGGCGATGCGGATCGGCGGACCGAGCTTCAGCGTCTCGTCGGACGAGACCTCCGGGATTCAGGCCCTGGCGATCGCGGTGGAATGGCTCCGCCGGGGCGAGATCGATGCGGCGATCGTCGGCGCGATCGACCTTGCCAGCGACGAACGTGCCGCTCTCGCTCGACAGGCCCTCGGGGCCGATCCGGCCGACGGAACGGATGCGGCATTTGCCCTGGTCGTCAAGCGGCTCGACGATGCCATTCGCGACGGCGACACCATCCGCGCCGTGATTCGCGAGGTTTCGACCGCGAAGGCGAATCGGCCTGGTCTGCCGGCCGAGGCGGGCGCGGCGGCAGGGATGGCGGAGGTCGTCCGCGCGATGGTCGGGCTGGCGGATCGGGTCGAGCCCGAGGATGGCCGGCCAGCGCGTCCCTGGCTCCGAAATCGCGACGAGGAGCCTCGCCATCTAAGGGTCGAAACGCTCGGCCTGGGTGGGACCTCGGCGCGCGTCGCGCTGGAGGAGGGACCCGCGCCGACGCCCAGGCTCACGACCCTGCCTCGAAGGTTCGGCCTGTTCGCGATCGAGGCGGATGATCCCCAGGCGATGCTGGTTCGGATCGACGATCTCGGGAGTTTTTCGGATGAACACTCCAGCGATTCGATCCATGAGCTGGCCCGACGATGGTGGCGCCGCCATCCCGCCGAGCCCCGGGCACGGCTGGGAACGGCGATCGTCGCCGGCGATGTTGAGGAACTGAAGAATCGACTGATCCAGGTGCGTCGATCGTCGTTCGAGCGGATCGGGCCGCGCGGGGTCGCGTTCGTCTATCCGGGGCTGGGTCGCTACTTCGAGGGAATGGGGCGCGAGCTGGGCCTGCTCTGGCCCGAGGTGCTCGACCGCCAGGACGCCGAGAGTCGATCGCTCCGAACTCAGCTCGCGCCCGATCTCTGGTGGGGCGGCCGGCTCCCCGATCGATTCGAGGACCACCGGGCTCCGGTGCTCGGGCAGGTCGCCGTGGGGAGCCTCATCACCGACGTCTTGCTCGGTCTCGGCATCCGTCCCGATGCGGCGATTGGGTACAGTCTGGGCGAGTCGGCCGCGCTGGTCGCACTTCGGGCCTGGCCCGATCGCGACGAACTGGCGAGGCGGTTGCAGTCGTCGCCGCTCTTCGCCACCGAGCTTTCGGGGCGATCCGACGCTGCGCGTCGGGCCTGGAACGTTCCGCCTGATCGGCCGGTCGATTGGGTCGCCGGGATCGTCACCTGCTCGGATCGAGAAATCCGAGCCGCGATTGACGCAACTGGAGAATCTCGCGTTTATATTCTGATTCGAAATGCGCCCGACGAGACCGTGATTGGCGGGGCGCGAACGGACGTCTCGGCGATCGTGCGTCGATTGAAGTGCGGCTGGATCGAGTTGCCCACGGTCAGCACGGTGCATTGCCCGATCGGACGCCTGGTCGAATCCGAATACGAGGCGATGCACGAGATGGAGACATCCGCAACGCCCGGGATCGCCTTCTACAGCGGTATCTCGGGCTCTCGATACGCGGTTGATCGCCGATCGGCGGCTCGGGCGATCGCGGCGCAGGCGGCGGGGACCATCGACTTCCCTCGGACGATCGAATCCGCCCATGCCGACGGCGTCGGCCTTTTTATCGAGATTGGACCAGGCGGCTCATGTACGAGACTCATCGGCCGGATCCTCGGCGATCGGCCGCACCTCGCGGTCTCGGCCTGCCGGCCCGATCGCGACGCCCTCGCCGGAATTCTCGATGTTGTCGCTGCCTGCATCGTGTTTCGAGTGCCCGTCGATCTCGCCCGGCTTCATGGCGATGAACGAACAACGCCTGTCGAACCGAAATCAGGCCCGATGATCCGGGTCGATGTTGGTCCACCCGAATTTCGAGTGCAGCCGCTTCCCCCGCGAACCGTTCCGACGAAAGAGGATTTCGAGCCCGCCATGAAGACCGCCGTGCGCCCTGACCTGGCTCCGATCGCCGCCGCGATGCTCGACGCCGATCGGGCCCGCGCCGAGGCCCATCGCGCGTTCCTGCGCGTTTCGCAGGGCGCGGCGGACCTGATGGCCCGATACCTGGCCCTTCGCCTCGATCAATCGGGTCCGGTCGAGCCCCACGAACGGGCTCCGGCGTCCAGGAGCGAGGCGGAGGATCATTTTCCGCACGAGCCAGCCCTCTTTGATCGGAAGCAATGCCTGGAACTGGCCGTGGGCTCGGTGGCCTCGGTGTTCGGGCCCGAGTTCGAGGAGGTCGACCGCCTGCCGACGCGGGTTCGTTTGCCGGATGAGCCGCTGATGTTCGTCGACCGGATCGTGACGATCGAGGGCGAACGTCGGTCGATGTCGAGCGGACGGATCATCACCGAGCACGACATCCGCCCCGGGTCCTGGTATCTCGACGGCAACCGCGTGGCACCCTGCGTCGCGATGGAGGCTGGCCAGGCCGACCTTGTGCTGAGCGGCTACCTCGGCGTCGATTTCGTCACGCGGGGACGGTCGCTCTATCGCCTGCTCGACGCCAACGTGACCTTCCATCGGAGCCTGCCGGTGGTCGGCCAGACGATGCGTTACGACATCCGGATCACACAGTTCTTCCGGCAGGGGACGACCGTCCTCTTCCGGTTCGAGTACGACGCGACCGTTGGCGGCGAGCCGCTCATCACGATGCGAGACGGGTGCGCCGGCTTCTTTACCGAGGAGGAACTCGCGGCCGGCAAGGGGGTCGCGCCCTCTCGGCTCGATTCGAGACGACGCGAGCAGGTCGCGGTCAATCGCGGGGTGGATCTCGTTCCGACCGCACCAACAAGCCTCGATGAGGCGGGTGTCGAGGCGCTCCGGCGGAGCGACCTCGCCTCGGCGTTCGGGGCACCTTTCGACGTGCTCCCGATCGCCGATCCTGTCGGGTTGCCGGGCGGACTGATGGCGATGCTTCGGCGCGTTCCAAAACTGGAGCCGGCAGGCGGACCGGCCGGGTTGGGCTTCATCCGCGCTGAAGCGGATGTGCGGCCTGGCGACTCGTACATGGTCTGCCACTTCATCGACGATCGCGTGATGCCCGGAACCTTGATGTACGAGTGCTGCCTGCACGCGATGCGCACCCTTCTGATGCGGCAGGGGTGGGTCGGCGCCCGCGAGGCGGTCGCGTTCGAGCCGGTGCCGGGCGTCGCCAACCGGCTGAAATGCCGGGGACAGATCACTGAGTCGACCCGGATCGTCGCCTGCGAGATCACGATCAAGGAGCGCGGGTATCGCCCCGAGCCGTACGCGATCGCCGATGCCCTGATCCTCGCCGACGGCAAGCCGATCGTCTCGGTGACCGACCTGGGACTTCAGTTATCGGGGACGAACCGCGCGGCTCTCGAAGAGGTCTGGGGAGAACGTTCACGAGTTCGCCCATGAAATACAGCAAGGTTTACATTCAAGCGATCGGTTACGAGATCGCACCGGTGGTCGTGACGTCGGCCGAGCTGGAGCACCGGCTGGCGCCCGTCTACACGGCGCTCCATCTCTCTGAGGGTCAGCTCGAGGCACTCACCGGGATTAGCGAGCGCCGGTGGTGGGAGCCGGGATTCCGGCTCTCCGACGGCGCGATCGCGGCAGGACGTCGGGCGTTGAAGGTGGCCGGGATTCGGGGCGATCAGCTCGATGCGGTGATCTACGGTGCCGTCTGCCGGGAGCACTTCGAGCCGGCAACCGCCTGCCGGGTCGCCGCCGAGCTGGGGGTTGGGCCCGAGGCCGCAGTCCACGATGTCGGCAACGCCTGCCTGGGCGTGCTGAACGGGATGGTCGAGGTCGCCAATCGGATTGAGGTCGGCCAGGCCCGCGCGGGGCTGGTCGTTGCCTTCGAGGCCTCGCGTGAGATTAACGAGATTGTGATCGCGCAACTTCTGGAAAATCCGACGATGGATTTTCTCAAGGAATCGCTTGCGACGCTGACCGGGGGATCGGGAGCGGCGGCCGTCCTGCTGACGGACGGTTCGTTCGACGGCCCGCGCGGGCGGAAGCTTGTCGGTGGCGTCTGGCGGACGGCTCCGCAATTTCACGACCTCTGCCGATGGGGGATCGAGCGGGATGGGCCGAATGGCCGGTATCGCCAGTTCACGGCGACCGACGCCGCGGCCGTGCAGTCAAACGGCGTCGAACTGGGGACGCAGACCTGGCATGCCTTCCTCAGCGAGCTCGGATGGTCGGCCGGCTCGATCGACCGGGCGATCTGCCACCAGGTCGGGGCCTCGCATCGCGAGACGATTTTGAAGCGGCTCGGCCTCGCGGATGAGATCGATTTTCCGACGTTTCCCTACCTCGGCAACATGGGGACCGTCTCGCTGCCGATGACCGCCGGCCTCGCCGATGATCGCGGCTTCCTCCGCGACGGGGACCGTGTCGCTTTTCTCGGAATCGGTAGCGGGCTGAACTGCATGATGCTCGGGCTGGAGTGGTAAATGAATCGCGTCCTGGAACAGTTTCTGGCCGATCACCCCGGGCGTGACCTCGATCGAGGCGGGATGCGCCTGCATTACATCGACGAGGGGGACGGCGACCCGGTCGTGATGCTCCACGGCAACCCAACGTGGTCGTTCTTTTATCGACATCTGATTGAAGACCTGAGAAACGCGTACCGCGTGGTCGTGCCCGACCATATCGGCTGCGGGCTCTCAGACAAGCCCGACGATTCGCGATACGATTACACGCTCACGCGACGGGTGGACGATCTCGAAGCTCTGCTCGATCACCTGGGGCTCGACCGCGACTTGACGCTCGTCCTGCACGACTGGGGCGGGATCATCGGGATGACGTTCGCCGCCCGGCATCCGGAGCGGATCGCCCGGCTGGTAGTGACGAACACCGCGGCGTTTCACAAGCCGGCGGGGAAGTCGTTCCCGACGGCACTCGCCCTCTTCCGCGACTCGCCGGCCGGTGCCTGGCTGGCTCGCGGAGCGAACCTCTTCGTCCGCGGGACCGGATGGATCGGCTGCAAGTCGCAGCGTCTCTCCCGGGAAACACGAGACGCCTACGCGGCGCCTTATGATTCGTGGGAACACCGTATCGCTATTCACCGATTCGTCCAGGACATCCCGCTTCGTTCGGGCGACCGCAGTTACGGGGTCATTACCGAGGTTCAGGATCGACTGCATCTTCTGCGATCGATCCCGATGATGGTCGCCTGGGGGCTCCAGGATTTCGTCTTTGATGAGCCGATCCTCGACGAATGGGTCCGGCGATTCCCGGAGGCGGAGGTTCACCGATTTCCGCGCGCCGGCCATCTGCTGTTTGAGGACGAGCGTGAGGCGGTCAACGGGCTCGTGCAACGGTTCCTGGCGGCCCATCCCCTCGCCCGGGAGGTTGTTCGATGAACGCCTCAACGGCCCGGCCCGACGCGCCGAACCTCGCGGCCATCCTTGCCGAGCGGGCGAGGTCGGATTCCGAGGCGCTGGCCGTGCGGCGCGCTGGCGGCTCTCAACGTTCCGCGATCAGTTTCGGACGGCTCGATGCGACCAGCGACGCGATCGCCATCGGCCTGCGCGCGATGGGGATCGCACCCGGGACCCGCGCCCTGCTGATGGTTCCACCGGGCCCGGACCTCTTCAAGCTGGTCTTCGCCGTGCTGAAGGCGGGGGTGGTCCCGGTACTGATCGATCCGGGGATCGGCCGGAAGTATCTCGGTCAGTGTGCCCGGGAAGCCGAGCCCGAGGTCTTCATTGGCATCCCGAAGGCGATCCTCGCCGGGCACGTCTTTGGCTGGGGACAGGCGACGATCCGGCGGCGGATCGTGGTGGCCCCGCGAAGGGTTTTCGTCGTGCCCGGGGCGATCTCGATCGCGGGGCTGATCCGGTACGGGAGCCGCCGGCTCGGTCAGACGGCGCTGCCCTCTGATCCGCTCCCGCCCGGGGCGCCCGCGGCGATCCTCTTCACCAGCGGGAGCACGGGGCCGCCGAAGGGGGCTGTGTACAGCCAGGAGATGCTCAGGGCGCAGGTCGCGACCCTTCACGAGCTGTTCGCGATCGGGCGGGGCGAGGTCGACCTCGGCACGTTCCCACTGTTCGCGCTCTTCGCGCCTGCGCTTGGGATGACGTCAATCATCCCCGAGATGAATCCGACCCGTCCGGCCCGCGCTCGGCCGTCGAAGATCGTCGGGGCGATCCAGCGGTACGGGGCGACCAACCTCTTCGGATCGCCGGCTCTGCTCCGTCAGCTCGTGCGGGGAGATGAGGACAGCCTGACGAAGCTGCCGACCCTCAAGCGAGTCGTCTCAGCCGGCGCGCCGGTCCCGGCGCGGACCATCGAGCGAATGGCCGCGCGGCTCGTCCCGCCGGCGCAGGTCCACACGGTCTACGGTGCCACCGAGGCGCTGCCCGTCGCCTCGATCGGGAGCGACGAGATCCTCGGTGAGACCCGGCAGGCCACGGATCAGGGCCGGGGGGTCTGCGTCGGCCGGCCGGTCCCGGGGATCGAGGTTCGCGTGATCCGGATCGATGACGAGCCGATTCCCTGGTGGTCGGACGACCTTCTCGTCCCCGACGGGACCATCGGCGAGATCATCGTCTCGGGTCCGGTCGTCAGCCGAGA
>DAHZZC010000055.1 GCA_027435495.1 Planctomycetales bacterium | reverse complement strand
CCGACCACCCGAGCCCCTGCGCCAAGGAGCAGCAGCACTCGGGCGATTGCGAACTGGAGGCGCTGGCGCGGCGGTTCGAGGTTGACGGCCGGTCGTTCCCCTCGCGTCCCGAGCGGCCCCGCGACGACTCCTCGGTGGTCATCGCGGTGGATCACAACGCCTGCATCCTCTGCGACCGATGCGTCCGCGGCTGCGACGTGATCAAGGAGAACCACGTCATCGGCCGGATGGGCAAGGGATTTCAGGCCCGGATCGCGTTTGACCTCAATTCGCCGATGGGAGGTTCGAGTTGCGTCGCCTGCGGCGAATGCACCGACGACTGCCCGACCGGCGCCCTGACCCACCGCCGGGTGATCGCGACCGAACTCCCCTCGGGTGAGCCGGTCACGGCCGACGCCCTGATCGACCACCCCATCCCCCAGATTCAGCAGGCGTTCGGCGGGGTTTCCCGGCCGTTCCTCCGGTCGAACATCCGCGCGGTCTCGCGCCGAAAATTCCGGAAGGGCGAGGTCATCTGCCGCGAGGGCGAGTACGGCTCAACCGCGTTCTTCATCGAGGAAGGCTCGGTCGAGATCTTCATCCGAACGCCCGACGAGCACGTCGAGAACCGCCCGAAGCGCGGGCTGCTCGGGGCCGTCGGCCGGTTCACGACGCTCTTCACCGGCGGCGGGACAAACGGCGACGGCCAGCAGTTCATCCCGGTCGATGCGCCGGTCTCGCTCGAACGCGGGAAGCCGCAGGCGCGGATGTCGGCCGGCGACATCTTCGGCGAAATGACCTGCATGAGCCACTATCCCCGGTCGGCCACGGTCACAGCCGCCGAGGATTGCACCGTCCTCGAAATGTTGCGGAACGTCCTCTATATCATGCAGCGGAGTCCCTCGTTCCGCCGCGATCTGGAGGAAAAGTACCGCAAGCGAGCGATCGACAGCCACCTCCGCAGTGTCCCGCTGTTTGAGCCGTTGCGCGACGACCCGGCCGAGTTTGCCCGGATCGTCGACGAGCTAAGGCCGAGGGTGATGCTGCGTCGATGCGAGCCGGGCGAGGTGATCTTCCGCCAGGGAGCGCCGGCCGTGGATGGGCTGTACCTGGTCCGAACCGGTTTTGTGAAGGTCTCGCAATCGAGGCCGGGCGGCGACCGGGTATTGAACTACGTCGGGCCGGGCGGTTACATCGGCGAGATCGGGGTGCTCTCGGAGCTTCCCGAACTGCGTGAGCTGGCGCCGAGCGGCGCCCGGACCGCGACCTGCACGGCGCTCGATCACGTGGACCTGGTCCGGATCGCGCCGGCCGACTTCCGGGCGATTCTGGACCGATCGCCGAAGTTGCGTGAGTCGGTGCTGAAGGAGGCGGTCGGCCGGATCGAGGCCAACCTCCGCGACCAGCGCGACGTCCGCGAGACGACGCTGGACTCGTTCCTCGGCCAGGGGCTTCAGGAGGCGCAGAGTCTACTGGTCCTGGACCTGATGAAGTGTACCCGGTGCGACGAATGTACGCGGGCCTGCGCCGACACGCACCAGGGGGTCACGCGGCTGATCCGCGAGGGGCTGCGATTTGACCGATACCTGGTTGCCAGCTCGTGCCGGTCGTGCCTGGATCCGTACTGCATGGTCGGCTGCCCGGTGGGGTCGATCCGGCGGCGGGAGGCGAAGGAAATCCACATCGAGGACTGGTGCATCGGCTGCGGCCTCTGCGCCGAGAATTGCCCGTACGGCAACATCAACATGGTGGAGCAGTACGACCGGACGCGCAAGGCGGACGTCCGGAAGGCGACAACGTGCGAACTCTGCACGAGCCTGGGGCCGGGCTCGGAGCCGAGCTGCGTCTACGCCTGCCCGCACGACGCCGCCCACCGGATGAAAGGCGTGCAGTTGCTCGACCTCGTTCGTGGCGGAGGGGTCTGAAGGCGTTGAGGGTTTTCCTCTGGGGGTCGACCTCCGGGGGTCGATCGGAAAGGCGGCCGGTCCGAGGGAGCGAACCCCGGACCGGTCGACCGGCCGTCAATACGAGTCGGCGCTGATGACCTCGCCACCGGCGATCGTCGAGAGAGCCTGCCAGACGCCGGGCCTTGTGCCGATCGGGATGGTGCAGTTCGGAGAGCCCTTGATGCGTATGATGCCCAGAGAGTTCCACGAGCTGACCGAATTCTTGATGAAATGAACGGAGCCATCGGCAAAGGCACAATTGACGCCGCCCGCATGGAAGCTCATCGAGGAGATGGTTGGGATGTTTCCAGAGTCGCAACCGTCCGGGCTCTGGAAGTAGCCGTTGGTATAATAGGTTGAGGGAATCGGCATGTTGGGCGGGTAGTACGACGAGATGGTCTCGTTGCCGTAATCGGCGTCGGCCCACCAGCCATCGCATTCGAAATCGCTACCGCCGGACGATGTCCCGCCGGCCTGCTCGAACTTGCCGTGGGCTGTCTCCGCGAAGCCGATCGTGTTGCTCGTGCCATCGGTAATGGCCGCGATCCGCACCGGCGGGCGCGTCGCCCCGCTGATCCCGCCGCGGCCGACCCAGAGCGGGACGCCGACGTCGGGGTACATCCCATTCTCCAGCGCCAGTTCCGTGGCGACGGGGAACCGGCCGTCGTTCGGGCAGTAGGTGCCCATCATGCAGCCGTAGTTCGCGTAGGTGATGCCGACGGTTGTTCCGTCCCAACCGGCCTGCACCTCGAAGAACCTCAGGCCGTTGATTGTCCCGTCGCTCGGGCACCAGTAGGTGGTGATCCCGACGCTCTCCGCGGTGCTGTTCCTCGCGCCGTAGGGGGTGTCGGAGAAGTTAATCGCGTTGTAGACCGCGGTCTGCTCGGCGAAGTTGAGGATGCGGGCCAGCGGCGACCACCCGTCGCAATCCGTCGCAACGCTCCCCCCGCCGGCCCAGCAATCGATGTGGCCCCGACCCTGGGGGAAGGTGCCGATGGCACCCTCGTAGTTGGCGGCGGCCAGGGCGATCTGCTTCAGGTTATTGGTGCACTGGATGCGGCGGGCGGCCTCGCGGGCCGCCTGCACGGCGGGCAGCAACAGCGCGATCAGCACGGCGATGATCGCGATCACGACCAGCAATTCGATCAGCGTGAACCCGCGGCGCACGGGTCGAGGAAGGGATTCCCGGGACATGTCGCTCTCCTCCGGCCATTGAGATCGAGGACGGATCAGGACGCTATCGGTCCGATCGGGGGCTGGCTGCCCCCGGTCGTCGAAATGGGGGGAAATGTCTGGACGATCCGTGCCACACCAGGCCGGATCGTTGAGGGACGACTCGAAGGACGGCCCGCCTGATCGCGGGCGGATCGTGTGCTGGCGACGGCGAAGATGGGGACGGACCGATCACTCCGACTTCGCGGATTTCTCCTTGAGTTCCTTGAGCCGTTCGTCCTGGCGCCGGATCAGGGTCTTCCGCTTCGCCTTTCCGGTTCCTTCGTAGCGGTAACGTTCTTCTTCCTTCTTTTCCTTCGCGGACCCCTGAACTCCGTTCGTCAGACTGTTCGACGACCCGCAGCCCGGGACCGTGGACGCCAGCAAGGCGAGGGTCACCGCGAGGGTGCAGGACTTCGGATCGACGCGGCGGATCAGCGCGAGAATCACGGTAGAT
>DAHZZC010000054.1 GCA_027435495.1 Planctomycetales bacterium | reverse complement strand
CATGGGCGGTGCTTTCGGCACGCTTATCGGCCAGGCCAACGGGATTTTTTACTTCTACAGCAAGACGACCATCTCGTCGATCACCGACGGTACGAGCAACACCATGCTCATGGGCGAGTATGCCTGGGGCCGATCGAACTCCGGTGAGGAGGTCTGCTGGGGCTGGTGGAGTTCGGGCAATTACGCGGATACCCTCTACACGACGCTCTACCCGCTGAACCCCTTCAACAAGGTCCCGGACGGCGGGACCGGATCGGGCATCAATGCCGACGTTGACGTCTCGGCCGCTTCGAGCTTCCATCCTGGCGGGGCCAATTTCGCCTTCTGCGACGGTTCGGTGAAGTTCATCAAGGATTCGATCCAGATGGCCCCGGGGAGTACGGCGACCGGTCAGTACCTGCCCAATAATGTCCAGGCGATGGGCGGCAACCTCTATCAGTGGATCGGCCAGATCAGCGTCTACCAGGCGCTCTCCACCCGCAATGGCGGTGAGGTCATCAGCTCCGATCAGTATTGATCGGAGCATCGGCCGAATCCTTCGCCGATCCTGTTTGCTCCTTGTCGCGGCGCCTCGGGATCCCCAGCGGATCTCGGGGCGTCGCCGTTCTCTTCATGCCCACCGCCCCCTGGCCCAGTTCGCTCGCGCGAGGCTTTCGCTCGCGTCTGGGGCGCCTCGGGCACTCGAACACATCCGGAGTTCCGCGATCATGCTTCCCCCCCTGAACCGTCGACACTTTCTGGGGGCGACCGGCCTTTCGGCCGCGAGCCTCTCCGCGCTGGCGATCGCCGCCGAGGAACCCCGGCCGATCGGGGCCAGTCGTCCGATCGTGATCACGAGTGGCGGTGCCCAGACGGCCGAGATCGCCATGGAGATGATCAAAAAGGGGGCCGACCCGCTCGACGCCGTCATCGCGGGGGTCGCGATCGTCGAGGCCGACCCGAACGAGCACAGTGTCGGCCTGGGCGGCACGCCGAACGAGGACGGGGTCGTTGAGCTCGACGCGGCCGTGATGCACGGCAAGACCCACGGCGGCGCCGGCGTCGCCGGGCTCCGGAACATCGTTCACCCGGCGGCCGTGGCGCGAGCCGTCCTGAAAAAGACGCGGCATGTCCTGCTCGTCGGCGACAACGCCCTGAAGTTCGCCCGCGAACAGGGATTCCCCGAGGCCGACCTCACCACCGAGGAGACGCGCAAAGCCTGGCTCCGCTGGAAGGAGGAACGCCTCCGAGGCAATCGGTTCCCCGAGCCATTGGCCCTGCTCGACCCGACTGTCCGCGAACTGGCGACGAAGCCGGTCCACGGGACGATCCATTGCTCGGCGATCGATACCCACGGCGATATGGCCTGCGTCACCACGACCTCGGGTCTCGGCTACAAGGTTCCCGGCCGGGTCGGCGATTCTCCCATCCTTGGCGCGGGGATCTACCTGGACAACACGGTCGGTTCCTGCGGGTCCGTCGGGCTCGGTGAGGTGAATCTGATCAACTGTGCCTCGTACCTGGTCGTCGAGAACCTTCGACGAGGGATGAAGCCGAAGGATGCGGTGGTCGCCTGCTGCAAGCGAGTGGTTGAGACCTCGACCCTCGACCCGCGCTTTCGCGACGACCACGGCCGGCCGAACTTCAACGTCAACTTCTACTGCCTGACGAAGGACGGCAAGTTCGCCTCGGCGAACATCCACGGCCCGATCCGCATGACCGTCCACGACGGCGACTCCGCGCGATCGGTCGACTCGGCCACCCTCTTCGATTGACCGCCGGTACCGGCCCGGCCATCGTGCCATTCGACGCGGGCCATCTGGCCAGGGACGGCCCCGTCGATACCCATCCAGGAGCTCGCGAGCGATGGAGATTCCGATGAGTCGACGTCATTTCCTGTCTGCGACGGCCGCCGCGAGCCTCGGCACCCTGGCGATCGGTGCCGAGCCGACGAGGCCGGTCGGCGGACGCCGGCCGATTGCGGTCTCCAGCGCCAACGGGCTGCCAGCCGTCGAACGGGCCATGGAACTGGTCAAGAAGGGGCACGACCCGCTCGACGCGGCGATCGAGGGCGTCGCGATCGTCGTGGCCGATCCGAAGGACCATTCGGTCGGCCTGGGCGGATTGCCGAACGAGGACGGCGTGGTCGAGCTCGACGCGGCCGTCATGCACGGGCCGACCCACGGCGGGGGCTCGGTCGCCTCGATCCGGAACATCCTCCACCCGGCCGCGGTCGCCCGGATGGTGATGAAGCGGTCGCGGCATTGCCTGCTCGTCGGCGAGGGCGCTCTGCGGTTCGCCCGGGCACACGGCTTCCCCGAGGTCGAACTGCTCACCGAGGAGGCCCGGCAAATCTGGCTCCACTGGAAGGAAACGCGGGACGCCAACGACGACTGGCTCCCGCCCCCGGACGAGACCGTCGCCGCCTTCATCAAGCAGGCCCTCGAACCCCGGGTCACCGGGACGATCCATTGCTCCGTCCTCGACACCCACGGCGACCTCGGCTGCACCACCACCACTTCGGGCCTCTCGTGGAAGATCCCCGGCCGGGTTGGTGACTCTCCCATCCTCGGCGCAGGGCTTTTCCTCGACAACGAGGTCGGCTCGGCCGGCTCAACGGGCGTCGGCGAACTGAACCTGCTGAACCTCTCCAGCGCCCTGATCGTCGAGGGGATGCGCCGCGGCCTCTCCCCGAAGGACGCCATCATGGACGTCTGCAAGACGATCGTCCGCCGATGCACCAAGGATCCGAAGCGACGGCGGAAAGACGGCCGGCTCGCCGGGAACGTGCTGTTCTACGCGGTCTCAAAAGACGGCAAATATGCGGGCGGCTCGATCTACCCCGGCGCCCGGATGGCCGTCCACGACGGCGACTCGGCGCGGCTCGAACCGGTCGACGCCCTGCTCGATCGCTAATCGCCGGACGAACAGAGACGGCCCGCAAGTCCCGCCCGAGGAGCGGGATTGCGGGCCGTTCTTTTTGCGCGATCCTTCCGGGATCGTGATCGATCAATACGAATCCGCGCTGATGACCTCGCCACCGTTGGGCGTGACCAGCCCGCGCATGGTGAGCGGGGAGACCGAGTTCTTCAGGAACGAGACGTGCCCGTCGCCGAAGAGGATGTTGGCCCCGCCGGGGTGGAACGAGGAGATCTCGTCGTTGGCGCCGCCGTTGCTGCCCGCCGAGGTGCCGCCCTGCGGCCAGTCGGTCGCCTCACGCGACTGAGCGGCCGTCGCGCCGTTGTTGGGGGTTCCGGAGACGCCATAGGCCTCGTCGGGCTCGGCCCATCGCCAGAAGGCCCGCCAGGCGTTATAACCGCCGGCCGGGCCGGGGTCGCTGGGATTGATGGTCGCCATCGCCTGCTGCCGGCTGATCTGGCTGTTCCAGTAGCCCTCGGTGTAGGGGCTCAGGTAGCGGGGATCGCGGCCGGCGTCCTCGGCGATGGCGATCGTGTTGCTGAGGCCGTCGGTGACCTCGGCGATCCGGGGACCACCCTGCTTGAGCATGCCGTTGGCCCGGGAATACTTGTCGCGATACGGGGTCCACGGCTTGGCGCCGAGGCCCGGGGTCATGGTCGGGCTGATGTCGGTGTAGACCGTCGCGCCGTAGTCATTGTAGCCGTAACCATTCTGGATCGCCGAGTTGGCGTCCATCCAGATGCCCGTCATTGGCTCGGCGCCATCACGGCCGCCATCAGGCTGGCGGGTGGATGACGGGCAGAGGTAGACGGCAATCACCTGCGAGGAGCCGGTATAGTTGGCCCCATAGGCGTCATTGTACTCAGCCAGGTTGAAGTTCAGGGCGTTGAACGTGGACCCGGCTTCCATGTAAGGCAGGATTCGGGCCAGGGCGCTCCAGCCGCCATCGATGAACTGGGTGACGGCCGGCGAAACGTTGAAGTTCGTCGACTCGCCTCCCGGCGGGAAGGCGCCGATGGAGCTCTCGTAGTTGGCCAGACCCAGGCCGATCTGCTTCAGGTTGTTGGTGCACTGGGCACGCCGGGCAGCCTCGCGCGCCGACTGCACCGCGGGCAGCAGAAGGGCGATCAACACGGCGATGATCGCAATGACCACCAGCAGCTCGATCAGGGTGAAGCCAGGTCGCAAGTCGGTCGAATGGCGACGCTTACTCGACATCGAACAGGTTCTCCATGGAAAGCACGTTGCAAGAAAATCCGGTCAAAAGGTGAGAGATTCTGCGAGAGTTCTGGGCGACTCAGTGCCCGCCCCTGGCACGTCGGGACGATGCGTCGTCCTTGTTCAGTTGCAATGAGAAGTCATTCGGGCCCTCGGGTTTGACGATGGCGGTCAGGTCCGAGGCATCCTCATCCAGGTATTTCGTCGGGTACGGGAGGGCCATCGAGCGCTTTCCGCCCCGGGCACCACCTTCCAGGTAGACCCTGTACTCGCCGGCCGGTAGCCCCTCCCCTTCGATTTTGAAGCTGCCATCGCTCCCCGTCGTCGCGCCCCCGTAGGCCGGCCCCTTGAAATTCACCTTGGTGTCGGCCAGCGGCTTTCCGTCAGGCAGCGTGACCTTCCCCTTCACGGGGTAGGACGAGCCCAGATCCGGCCCACGCTCCCCTCCGCAACCGGCCAGCGCCAGGCCCAGCACCGCCGCCCATCGCCATCGGATCGCCCTCGCCGCCACGGTCCGCATCAGATCCGCCTCCAGGGTCCACACCAGCCGTCCTCCGCCGAGTCTAACATGTTGTTATAATGATAGAATCAAAATTGCATAAAAACGTTTCGTGAAGTCGTTTGAGTGAAAATTCCATGAGATCCGCAGTTGTTGATTTGTAAGAGCGCATGCGATCCTGGGCGCACGTGCAGCCGAGAATGGCCGCATGTGCGGTCAGGATGAAGGACGTGCCGGGCCTGCTTCGACCCTGCCCGTCGATGTTCGGTAGCGATGCGGACCCGTGTGAGGGTACGGCGCGTTCGCTCTTATCGCACGAAAGCCGGGTTGGGCCCTGGCGGCGGGCGAATTCCGGCGGATTTCGGACGGCACGCAGATGGGCCGCTCTCTAATCGTATACAGATCCAGCCGACGGCGCATGAAGATTCGATGTGTCCGCGGGGAAGCTATGGTTCAGTCGTCGAGGTCGTCGCCCGAGGAATCGTCGGTTTCGAGCTCGGGCGCGGCGGGAGAGGGGCGTGTGGGCGTTCGATGGTGGGTTCCATCGCCGAGAGCGGTCCCGGCGTCGATCCGGGCGGTCGCGCCTCGGTGGCCGAGCAGGCGGACGAGTCCAGGGCCGACGGCGTTCTCCAGGTCGGGGATCAGCCGGTCGTCGTACCGGACCTTCCACGGACCGCCAGCCCGGTAGATCGCCCGACGGACCTGATCCAGGCCGAGAATCTCAAGGTAGACGTCCATGTTTCCCGGATGGATCCGGATGGCGCGGAGTAATCGTTCGAGGTGCTCGAGCTGGTGGACGTCGCGGTGCAGCCGGACAATCACGCCCCGGGTGAGCTGCGACCGCCCCTCTTCCATCGGGATGATCCGGCTGATGACCAGTTCGGCTGGGTCGCGGCTTCGGTTGAGCGTCCCTCGGACGAAGACGATCTGGTCGTTCTTGACCAGGGCCTCCATCTTGGCGAATTCCTCGGGCCAGAGCATCGCCGGGGTCGAGCCGCTGAGGTCCTCGAACGTCAGCTTGGCCATTCGGGTGAGTCCCGACCGGCTCTTTTGCACGTTCTTGACCTGGACTCCCGAGATCATCCCGCCGAGGACGACCTCGGTCTTTTCGGGGACGCCGGGCAGATCGGCGACCCGGTGTGTCGCCAGCGCCTGCAACTCGGAGGCGTGCCGGGCCAGCGGGTGGCTCGACATGTAGAACCCCAGCGCCGCCTTCTCCAGGGCGAGCTTCTCGGCGTCGGAGAGTTCGGGAACGTCCGGCAGACTCATGACCGCCTGTCCGTTGTCCTTCGCCTTGCCATTGCCGTTGGCATGGCCGTGTCGATGGCCGTGTTGGCTGGCGTCGAGGAGGTCGAACAGGCCCATCTGCCCGCGCTTCTTGTCCTCCTGTCGGGCCTGGCCGGCCTGGATGGCTCTCGGGAGGACCGCGAGGAGCTGCGATCGTCGGGCTCCCAGGACGTCGAAGGCTCCGGCGTGGATCAGCGCCTCGATGCAGCCCGTCCCGACTTCCCTCGACGAGACGCGCTCGCAGAAGTCGTCGAGGCTGGTAAAGGGGCGGCCCTCCTCGCGTGCCTTGACGATGGCCTCGACCGCCTTGATCCCCACCTTCTTGATCGCGGCCAGCCCGAAGTGAATCCGTCCCTCGCTGGCGACCCGGAAGCTCAGGTGCCCCTCGTTGATGTTCGGCGGGAGCACATCGATCCCCATTCGACGACAATCTTCGATATGCTCGATAAAGAACTTGTCGCGTTCCTGGCCTTCCATCACGTTGGAGAGGTCGGCCGCCATGTACTCGGTCGGGTAATGGGCCTTGAGATAGGCGGTCTGGTAGGCGACCAGGGCATAGGCCGTCGAGTGCGATTTGTTGAAGCCGTAGCCGCCGAAAAAGACGATCAGGTCAAAGATCTTGGCGGCTCGGTCCTTTTCCATCCCGCGCTCGATGGCGCCTCTCAGAAACTGGTCGCGGCCGGCGTCGATGATCTCGGTCTTCTTTTTCGAGATCGCCTTGATGGTGGCGTACGCTCGGGAGAGTTCGATCCCGCCGAGGCGGTTGAGAATCCGCATGACCTGTTCCTGGTAGACCATCACGCCGTAGGTCTCTTCCAGGACTTCCTTGAGGACAGGGTGCAGGTAGACCGCCTGCTTGCGCCCGTTCTTGACGTCGACGAACTCATCGACCATCCCACCATTGAGCGGGCCGGGGCGATACAGGGCATTGGTGGCGATGATGTCGGAGAATCGGTCGGGCCGCATCTTGATCAGGAGGTCGCGGATGCCGGCCGACTCGAACTGGAAGACCCCCTTTGTCTCCCCTTTCTGGAAGATCTCGAACGTCTTCGGATCGTCGAGCGGAAGGCGCTCGAGATCAAGCGGCGAGTGAGGGTGCCGGGCGTTGATGATCTTCACGGCCAGCGCGAGTGTGGTCAGGTTGCGCAGGCCGAGGAAGTCCATCTTCAGGAGGCCGGCCTTCTCGACGTCGCCCATTACCCACTGGGTGGTGACGACTTCGCGCGCCTTCTCCTTGTTCGGCAGTTTCTGAAGCGGGACGAGATCCTCGAGCGGTCGGTCGGCGATCACGACGCCGGCGGCGTGCGTCCCCGGGTTGCGGTTCATCCCCTCGAGTCGTCGGGCGAAGTCGAGCAGTCGGCCGACCTCGGGGTCGTCCTCCGACAACTTCTTCAGCGACGGCTCTTCCTTCAGTGCGTCTTCGATGGAGATGTTGAGCCGCTGGGGGATGAGCTTGGTGATCTGCTCGACCCGGGCCAGCGGGATGCTCAACACCCGGCCGACGTCCTTGATCGCCGCCTTGGCCTTGAGCGTTCCGAACGTGCCGATCTGTGCCACGTTCGCGTCGCCGTACTTCTTCCGGACGTACTCGATGACCTCGTACCGCCCCTCCTGGCAGAGGTCGATGTCGATATCGGGCGCCTCGGATCGGTTCGGGTCGAGGAACCGCTCGAAGAGCAGGTCATATTTGATCGGGCAGACGCTACTGAGCTTCAAAAGGTAGCTGACGATCGCGCCGCAGGCCGAGCCTCTGGCCAGCGCTGGGATGCCCCGCTCGCGGGCGTATCGGACGAAGTCCCAGACGATCAGGAAGTACGAGGCAAAGCCCATCCGGTTGATGATCCCCAGCTCGTGGTCGAGCCGGGCGCGGACCTCGGGCGAGGGGGCGTCGCCGTAGCGATCGCGCAGGCCCTCCTCGCAGAGTTCGCGCAGGTAGTCCTCGGGCGTTTTCTCAGCGGGCGGATGGAACGAGGGGAACTGCCGCTTCCCCAGGCCGAAGCTCTCATAGTTCGGCTCGATCATCTCCGCGATCCGGGCCGAGGTGGCCAACGCCTCCTCGTGGCTCGGCATCGCGGCGTACATTTCCTCGGGACTGCGGACGTAAAACTCGTGCGTGTCGAACCGCATCCGGGTCGGATCGTCGAGCGTCTTGCCGGTGCTGATGCAGAGAAGAACGTCGTGCGCGTCGGCATCGTCGCGGGTCAGGTAGTGGGCGTCGCTGGTCGCAACCAGCGGCAGGCCCATCCGTCGGGCGATGTCGATTGCCCCCTCCGCACAATCGTGCTGGATCGGGACGCCGTTGTCCTGGATCTCGACGTAAAAATGTCCGGCGCCGAAGACCTTTTCGTACCAGGCGCAGAGCCGCTCGGCCTCGGCTGTCTTGCCGTGAAGAATCAGGTCGGAGAACTCGGCCGAGGCGCAGCCCGAGAGGCAGATAAGTCCCTCGGAGTGCCGCTCGAGGATTTCCTTGTCGATCCGCGGCTTGTTGTAGAACCCCTCAAGAAACGAGAGGCTGGAGAGCCGCATCAGGTTGCGGAAACCGACGGCGTTCTTCGCCAGCAGGGTGAGGTGGAACGCATACTCCTCACCGGACGAACCGCCCCGGGTCCGATCGGTCCGTCGTCCGGGCGCGACGTAGGCCTCGATCCCGATGATCGGGAGGACGCCGGCCCCTTTCGCCTCGCGGAGGAACTCCACTGCACCATAGAGATTGCCGTGATCGGTCAGCGCGATCGCCGGCATCCCCAGCGCCTTGACGTGCCGAACCAGATCGGGGAGCTGGCTGGCGCCGTCGAGCAGGCTGTAATGGCTGTGGCAGTGGAGATGGACGAACGGCGGAGTGGACATCGGCGGATCACTCGCTCGGATATAGTGGACATGCACAGGCGCCTCCGGCGCCGGCCGTCCAATCCCCTGGGACATGCGCCACCCTGCCTCCCGGTGACCGGTCGTCTCCGCGGGTGAACTGGCGACCATGCCATTCTATCACGGGCGAGTGCCGGCCCGAAGTGTCGCGGTCCGATCGAGGCCACCGACCCTCGCGGTCGTAACGGTGGCCGGCGCCCTCGACGGTCGGGCAAAACAAAGAGCCCCCGAACTCCCTACGGAAGGCCGGGGGCGATCCTGTCTTTTCTCGATTCTTTTTCGAGGCCGAGGGCGCAGGGAACTCCGGGGTCGGTCCGAGAGCGAATGTCGCGGTTCATCCGCGACGGTCGCAAGGCCCTGCGATTAAACTTCGACCAGTTCCGCCCGCGGTCCGGCGACCGGCTCGGCAGGATTTGAGGCGGTCTCGTGTCCCTGCACCAGGGCTCCGAGCTGGAGCGCCAGCAATCGATCCTCAGCCGTTGGGCCGCGGAGCAGATCGAGGAAGGCCTCGGCCCCGATGATGACGGCCTTCGGCTTGCTGTGAATCGTCAGGACGAAGCGAGTCTCGGTGTCTTCCAACGCGTCGAGTACCTTTGGCAGATCGCGATGAAGCTCACGACTTCCAATGAAGCGGACGCGGGGCTGGGAAGATGGCATCAGGATCCTCGGGCCGGGATCGGCCGCGATCAAGGGAATCGAGGCGATCAGACAGGAGCCGCCTCGTGAAGCGATGGGAAATTTAGATTACTCCGAGCCTGGACACCCCGTCAATCAGGGCCCAATCTTCTACTACGGAATTCACTGTCGATTTGTTTGTGAACCTTCGTTGAATTGCCGACGTGGACCAGAAGACATGTCGTAGCGAGTGGCCCCGGGGTTATCTCGGATCGCCGGCCGGTTGCTTGATCTCACCACGGTCGCCAGCACCTGGGGACGCGGCCCTGGTGGGTTCGTCCGACTGCGAAGGTCTGGGGAAGAGGTCGGCCAGGTCGATG
>DAHZZC010000053.1 GCA_027435495.1 Planctomycetales bacterium | reverse complement strand
CACCGGAGCCACGGGAGCCACCGGAGCCACGGGAGCCACGGGAGCCACGGGGGCCACCGGCCCCACGGGGGCCACCGGCCCCACGGGGGCCACGGGGGCCACCGGAGCCACGGGGGCCACGGGAGCCACTGGGGCCACCGGCCCCACGGGGCCCACCGGGGCCACGGGAGCGACCGGGACCGGCATCACCTCGGTCGTTTCCAAGAAGGCCGCGATTTCGACGCTCACCGGTGGGGGATGGTACTACTTCGACGGTGACGCGCCGGGACTTACACCCATCACGGTTACCTTGACGACCGCCTCAACGGTCGTGGTCACCGGCGATGTTGTCATCGGCAGCGTACCCGGGACCACCTCGTCGGACTCCATCGAGATCTCGTGTGGATACTCGTCCTCGTCGAGTGCATTACCCAGTACACCTGCGAGCTACATGACGGTTACTCCGGTGATTGCGGCAAATGGGACGACCGAGTTGACCTACACCGCCGCCCTTTCGATTGCGACGGCCGGTACGTATTACGTTGGCATGGTGTATGAGACTTCAGCAACGACATTCGAAACGTCAGGCAATACATCGGGGTCCATCGAGGACACCGTGATGGTGTTACCGGGTGTCTCCTGATAGGGCCGATCAATCCGTGCGTGCGGCCCAGGCCCTCCGACGACGAAGGTGACCGAGCGACGATCGCGGATGGCCTCGGCTCTCCCCTGGGGGCGCGGCCATTTGCGATCGTCGCTCGATCTCACCTGGTCGTGGGCCGCCGATGGTTTGGGGACTTGACCCGACCGGTCTCGAGCGGGACGCCCTGGGCGAGTGGAACGCGGATGGCATCGCCCGATCCGGGGATCGTCGATAGAATCAGAAGGGGCGAGCCCGGCCCCCGACGAGCGGGGTTCGGACGTCCTCGCCGCGTCGGAGCGATCCCGCCATGCGCATCATCTCGGGCCAGCGAAGAGGACATAAGATCGACGGGCCCCGGGCCGCCACGGACACCCGTCCGACCAGCGACTTCGTCCGCGAGTCGATGTTCAACATCGTCCGCGAGCTGGTTGTCGATCGGGTCGTCGTGGATCTCTTCGCCGGGACGGGAGCGATCGGGCTGGAGGCGCTCAGCCGGGGTGCGCGGATGGCCGTCTTCGTCGAGCGGGATCGCGAGAACGTCGGGCTGATCTATCGGAATATCGCCACACTTCGCTACCAGGATCGGACCGTCGTCCGACTGGCCGATGCCTTTCGGTTCGCCCGGACCTACCGGCCCAAGGGGGAAGACCCGGTCGTCGTCTTCCTCGACCCACCCTATCGCGATTACGAGATTCGCGCGAAGCTCGTGAACCGGATGCTCGCCGGGCTCGTCCAGAACCTGCCGGTGGGCTCGGCGATTGTTCTGGAATCCGGGCGGATTCTCGACGACCGGATCGTGCCCGACCTCGATGCCTGGGATCTCCGCCGGTACGGCGGGACGCAGGTGGCCCTTCGTCTGATCGGCGAGGCCGAGAGGCCGCCCGAGACCGACCCGGATCTCGTAAACGCATCGGAATCGGAATCGGAATCGGAGCCGGACGCGGAGGATGCAGGCGATGAGTGAGGCCGAGGCGCGCCGGGCGTTCGCCGAGGAGGTGGTTCGACGCCTCCAGGGCGCCGGCGAGGTCGCGCTCTGGGCCGGCGGATGTGTTCGCGACCTGTTGCTCGATCAGATCCCCGCCGATTACGACGTCGCCACCTCGGCCCCGCCCGATCGCGTGATGGAGATCCTTCCGTATCGGGCGGTCACGGTCGGGATCTCGTTCGGCGTCGTCCGGGTGCTGATGCCCCGCCGGCCCGGGGTTGAGGTCGAGGTCGCGACGTTTCGGAGCGATGGGGCCTATGTCGACGGTCGACGTCCCGAGTCGGTCGTCTTCAGCTCGCCCGAGGTTGACGCCTCTCGTCGCGATTTCACCATCAACGGGATGTTCTGGGATCCGGTCGCTGATCAGTTGATCGATTACGTCGGCGGACGCGACGACCTGGATCGTCGGATCCTCCGCGCGATTGGAGAACCCGCCGCGCGGTTCGCCGAGGACCAGCTCCGGATTCTTCGCGCTGTGCGGATGGCCTCGCGGTTTGGGCTCTCGATTGACCCGGCGACCGCCTCGGCGATCCGCGAGATGGCCGATCAGGTTCACACGGTCTCGGCCGAGCGGATCGCGCAGGAACTCCGACGAATGCTGGTGCATCCGACCCGCGCCCGTGCGATCCAGACGGGGATGGAGTTGCGCGTACTGGGGGCGATCCTGCCGGAGGTTGTCCGGATGCGCGGGCTCTTTCAGGGGAAGCCGATGCAGCCGGAGGGGGATCTCTGGGATCACACCCGGCTGGTCCTCGACCTCCTGCCGGGAGAACCGACCTTCCCGCTGGCGATGTCGGCGCTGCTGCACGATGTCGGCAAGCCGGCCTCGCGGTCGTTCCACCACGGTCGGTATTCGTACCACAATCACGAGCAGATCGGCGCCGCCATCGCAGAGAAGGTGGCTCGCCGGTTGAAGTTCTCGAACCAGGAGCGCGACCGAATCGCCTGGCTGGTGAGGTTTCACCAGTACCTCGGCGAGGCGACGCGGATGCGGGAGTCGAAGCTGAAGAAGATCCTCGCCGAGCCGGGGATTCAGGAACTTCTCGACCTTCATCGAGCCGACGCGATGGCGACCACTGGCGATACCTCGCAGGTGGATTATTGCGAATATTATTTGCGTGAACAACCGACCGGTCCGATCAATCCGCCGCCGCTACTGAGCGGTCACGATCTGGCCCGACATGGGCTGAAATCGGGCCCGCGGTTCAAGGTGCTCCTCGATCGGGTTCGCGAGGCGCAGCTCGACGGGCTGGTCCGGAGCAAGCGAGAGGCGCTCGAGTGGGTCGATCGGGAGCTGGCTGGCGACGGTTGCCGACCGGGTGGGGCGGGCCTAGAATGAGGCCGAGCGCGAACGGACGTGTCGTGCATTCTCGTCAACCGGGCGTTCCTTGATGACCGGATCTCCTACGGCTGCGGTGCTGGTCAGCGGCAGACTCGATAGCGCCATTCTCTGCGTGGACCTGCTCCGCGAGTACCCGCAAATCCAGCCGATTTATATCCGGTCGGGACTTCGCTGGGAGTCGCAGGAGATCGTCGCGATGGGGCGGTTCCTGGAAGAGGTCGCCGACGACCGGATCGCGCCGATGGTCGTTCTCGACGAGCCGACGGCCGACGTCTACGGCCCGCACTGGAGCACCGCGGGCAGCGGCGTTCCTGGAGCGGAGACGCCCGACGAGGCGGTGTATCTGCCGGGGCGGAACCTCCTGCTGACGATCAAGGCGGCCGTCTGGTGCCGGATCCGAGGGATCGAGGCCCTGGCGCTGGGATCGCTCGGTTCCAATCCGTTTCCGGATAGCACACCCGAGTTTTTTCGGGGATTGCAGGACCTGATCGCCCGGGCCATGGATGGCGGACCTCGACTCATCCGGCCGTTCGCCATGCTCCACAAGCCGGAGGTCCTGGATCGCGGCCGGGATCTCCCGCTGCATCTGACTTTTTCCTGCATCGACCCGCGAGGCCATCGGCATTGCGGACGGTGCAACAAGTGCGCGGAGCGGAAGAAAGGCTTCCGCGAGGCCGGCATTCCCGACTTCACTCCCTATGCGGCCTAGCGTCTTCGGGTCGAATCCGGCCCCGCGCTTCGCTCCTTCGAGAACGGCACGAGCCATGTACCGAGTGACTCGCGAGATCGCGTTCTGCTACGGCCACCGCCTGCTCAACTACGAGGGAAAGTGTCGCCATCTCCACGGCCACAACGGCCGGGCGATCATCACCCTCGAAGGCCCCCGGCTCGACCAGGCGGGGATGCTCGTCGACTTCGGCGAGATCAAGCGGCACGTCCAGCGCTGGATTGACGAGAACCTCGATCACAACATGTTGCTCTGCCGCGATGACCCGTTGCTGCCGGTCCTCCTCGAACGGGGCGAGCGGGTCTTCGTGATGGAAAATAACCCGACGGCCGAGAACATTGCCCGGCTCATTTTCGAGAAGGCGAGTGAGGCGGGGCTGCCGGTCGTCGAGGTCGTGCTCTGGGAGACCGATCAGTGCTATTCGACCTTTGTCCCCGATCGATCCTCGCGGTGAGGGGATCGATCGGGGGAGGAGGATCGAGCCCGGTCAATGCGCGTGGCCGTGGCCGTCGTCGACCGGCTTGCTCTCGATCTGGTACGACTCGGGGATGTAGGGGAAGCGGGTGTCGTCGACCCACCAGTCGAAATGACCGCCCTCGCGTTGCCCCTTCAAAAGAGCCATCGCGTGCAGGGTGCCTTCCGTGTGCGGGACGCCCGGCGGAGGGACCGCGCCGTCGATCTGGTAGTGGACGAGGGCGTAATAGTAGAGGTGATCGCCCGGAATGCTCTCGTCAACTCCCTGTTTCTCGATACCGACGATCCGGATTTCCGCGTTCTTCGCCGTGAGTGCCTTGCGGAGATTGAGCATCGGACCGAGTTTCTGCTCCATCATCATCCGATCCTTCTGCTTCATCTGCTCGAATTCCTTTTCCCGCTCAGCGCCGGTGTGACCCTTCCGCTTATCGCCCGGCTCGCCGAGGAGCAGTGTGTCGCCAAGCGTGCCCGACTTGAGGACCTGGGCATACTGGCCGCCGAACTGGCTGGCGGATCGGTGGATCGTGACATACTGGATTGAGGAATAGGTGACCACGATCAACCCGAAGACCAGGCCCATTCCAATTCCGGCGTTGGCGAGACCGGCACCCGTGAGCGTATCAGGGGCGCGCTGGATGGCCCTGTTGGCGAGGGCGCCCAGGACCACCGCGAGGACCGCGAGGGCCAGGAAACTGAGGCTGGCGAAGCTGAACGAGGAGAGCGCCCCGCAGATCAGGCTGAAGACAGCGAGGTTGCTGATCGCGCGGTAGGTGGGCAGTTCGTTCTCGATCGGCGACGGTGGGGCTTCGGCGATCATGGGGCCGGTCGGTACGGTCGGCACGGGTCGGAACCTCCGTCTCAGGAGCGAATCGGCGTCGTCTTGGATAAGGGATGAATCGGCGCGGGTACTGGCCCGACCGCATCAGGAATCGATCCACTATCGAGGCTAACCATCGGGGCGCGGGCCGTCAAGGATGGCGGGGCCGGCGGCAGGGCGATTGACAGTTTCAATTTACGTGGGTAGGAGAAGATATTTCCTACTGGAGGTCTGACATCCCGAGAGATCCGTCACGGAGGTACACCATGGATGCCGCCGCCGCTGGAAGTCTCCTCTCGTTCCTGGCCGCCGTCCCCGATCCTCGGAGTCGGCACGGTCGACGACATCCCCTGCCGGCCCTCCTCGCCGCGGTGTGCCTGGCCCTGTTGTGCGGGGCCAAGAGCTACGCAGCCATCGCCCAATGGGCGGCCGATCAGGATCTCACGCTGATGCATCGCCTAGGCTTTACGCGTCGGCCCCCAAAGCTCGGCGGCATCCGCAAGGTCCTCATGGCCCTGGACGTGGCGGCCTTCGAGGCGGTCCTGAGCCGATGGGCCGAGGCCGTCCTCGGCCGGCCCGTCGCCGTCGGCTCCACGCCATTGGAGGCATTCGCCCTGGATGGCAAGTCGGCCCGCGGCAGCTGCGATGGCCTGGAGAAGGCCGTGCATCTGCTCGCGCTGGTGGCCCACGAGTCGGGCCTAACACTCGCCCAGACGGCCGTTCCCAACGGCGGCAGCGATAAGACCAACGAGCACAAGGCGGCCCTCCGGCTGCTGGAGGGACTGGTCCTGCACGGGCGGCTGATCACCGGCGATGCGATGTTCTGTCAGCGTGACTTCTGTCAGGGGGTGGTCAACGCCGGGGGCGATTACCTGGTGTTCGTCAAGGAGAACCAGCCGACGCTCCTGCACGACATCGAGGCGGCCTTTGCCCCCGAGACGACGGGGGCTTTTTCCCCCTCGGCAACGACGGATCTGGGATGAGGCGCTGGATACGGCGACGACGCTCGACAAGGGGCACGGCCGCCGCGAGCGGCGGACGCTGAAGGCGACCACGGCGCTGAACGACTACCTGGATTGGCCGGGCGTGGGGCAGGTCGGGCAGATCGAGAGCGAGGTGGTGCGGAACGGGAAGACCTCGCGGGAAGTGCGCTGCTTCATCACCAGCGTCGCGCGATCCCGCGCCGACGCCGGCCAGTTGCTCGGCTGGGCACGCGGACATTGGTCGATCGAGAACCGCTCGCACTACGTGCGGGACGTGACGCTGGGCGAGGATGCGAGCCGGATCCGCAAGGGGTCCGGCCCGCAGGTGATGGCGGCGCTGCGCAACGCGGCAATCGGCTTCCTGCGAGCGACGGGGACAACGAATATCGCGGAGTCACTTCGTCGGAACGCATCACGAGTCGCCGAGGTCTTCGCCAAGCTGGGCATCTTGAAACAGTGAAAGACCCTGGGGCCGGCGGCCGGCGGGGTGCCCCATTCGAAGTTGGCCGCTACGCGGCCGTTGACCAGTAGGTGTCCCAGTCTTCGGTATGGCCGAGGCTGATCAGTTCGACGATCGGGCCGATGTGGGCGGTCTTCCATCGCGCGCCGGTCTGCTTGATGCGACG
>DAHZZC010000052.1 GCA_027435495.1 Planctomycetales bacterium | reverse complement strand
TGGACGACCTCCGCGGCCAGCTCGAGAAACTGGCCGCGGAGGTCCGCGACCTCAAATCGGCCCTCGGAGCCTGACCTGATGGACTCGCAAGACATTCCGACCGAATCCCTCGACGCCGCCCCATCCGTTGAGGGCTGGTCGCTGATCGTGATGCTCCCGCACGACGGCCAGGAGCCGCCCGCGTCCGTCTCCGAGGACATGGCCCTCGCCGCCTGGTGCACGGCGACGGCGATCTGGCATCCGGCCATCCTCGCGAACGCCCGTGCCCTGCCCCGCTTCGAGTCAATCGAGTCGCCCACCTCGCCCAGCCCACGCGAGGTCCGCGTGATCGTCGAGGGGACCGGCGATCGGCTCCCCTCCGGATACCGGGTCCAGGCCGAGGACACCGGCACCACTCTGATCGAGTCGGGCACCGATCGTGATGATTTGATCCGTCGCATCCGCGAGCGGATCCACGCCGAAGGCCCCGACGAGACGGCAACCGCCCGCGACTTCCTGGCCCTCGGCGCCGCCCGATGGATGCTCCGCGACCTCACCACCGCGATGGGTCATTCTGAGGAGGTCGATCGCGAGAGTCTCTGGCGCGAGCTATCCGCTGGGGCCCTGGCCTGGCAGTCCGGCGACCACCACGGCGCGACCAACCGCCTCCGCGCGGGCTTCGAACTACTCACCCAGGCCCGCGAGCGATTCTATCCCGTCGAGGCCTACCTGCTCGACATCTGCCTGCTCGACCCGACTCTGCCGGGTGGCGTGCTGGCCGGTCCCATGGCCGACGCCGTCCCGTTCACGCTCCTCGCCCCGGCCGTCGCGATCGAGGCCCAGGCTCTCGCCGATCCCGACCAGATTGCCGCGCTCCGGCAGGCGATCACCGACGGATGGGCCGACGTCATCGGCGGGACGTACCTCGAATCGGAAGACGCCCTCCTGCCGATGGAGTCGATTCTCTGGCAATATGCGAAGGGCGGAGACGTCTACCACGCCCACCTCGACGATCGCGGCGTGGAGACCTTCGCCCGTCGTCGATTTGGTCTGTTTCCTCAGCTCCCGCAGATCGCCAAACGATTCGGTATCCGATATGCGCTTCACATGTCGTTCGATGCCGGTCGATTCCCGCTCCGGCCCGAGACGAAGCGACTCTGGGAAGCCCCGGACGGCAGCAGCCTGGAGGCAATGGTCCGTCCACCGATGGCCGGCGACCGTCCCTCCCAGGGATGGCGGCTCGCCTGGCGGCTCGCCGCGACGATGCGGGACGACCACACCGCCGCCATGCCGATCGTCCGATGGCCGAGCCCGGTGGCACCCTGGCTGCTCGACCTCCGTCGAGTGGGGTCCTACTCTCCGGTACTCGGTCGATGGACAACCCTCGGCGACTTCTTCCACCTGACCGATCGACCCTACGAAAACTTCCGTCCCGACCCCGACGCGTACATCTCGCCCTACCTGGCCCAGACCGTCGCCCGAGGTGACGTGGACCCGATCTCCGGGCTGGCCTGTCATCGACGATTGCGGGCCCGCCTCGATTCCGCGCGAATGGCCGAGGCGATGGCCCGCGCCATCGCCTCGGCGGCCGGTGACGAACCGGAGTCGCTCGGAACCGGTCCTGACCTCCTGACCATCGAGGACGCCATCGAACGGCGACGCCCCAACGACCCCGACCGCGACCTCGAATCGGCCGAGAAAGCCCGGGCGTTGGCCCTCGCGAATCGGATTCTCGGCCGCCGTGAGGGATCATCGCCGCGGCGAGGCTACCTCGTTCTCAATCCGCTCGGGATCGCCCGCCGCGCTGCCGCGATGCTCCCGGACGCCTCGCCCGACCTCCGTCCCGAGGGACCGCTGCGCTCGGCGCAACTCATCGAGGAAGGGGTCTCCGCGGTCGTCGATCTGCCGTCGTTCGGCTTCGCCTGGGTCCCGGCCGAGACCGATCCCTCCCGTCCGATCGCCGATTCCGCCGGGCTCTCGGCCCGCGACCGCGAGTTACGGAACGATTCGATGGCCATCGAGATCGACGCGGCGACGGGCGGTCTCCGCGGGATCTCACGCCCGGACGAGCCCTCGGCGCGACTGGGTCAGCAACTCGTGATCGTCGGGCTCCACGGGCTGGACGGCAAGGCGGTCGCCACTCAGATGCGATCCGATCGTCGCGAGATCGATTTCGCCGGCCCTGCGCTCGTGCAGGCGACCTCCACCGGCAGGATTGTCGACCCTCGCGAGGAAAAAACGCTCGCGAAGTTCGAGCAACGATACCGGCTCTGGACCGGTCGACCGATCCTGGAGGTCCGGATCACCCTGACGGACCTCGATCCCGACTGGTTCGAGCGTCTGGGCCGGTCAGATCCGTGGGCCTCGTACCTGGCCTGTCGATGGGCCTGGCCGGATTCCAACTCGATGATCCGTCGCCTCGTGCTCGGCTCCGCCGAGATGACGGAGCTGGAGCGTCCCGAGACGCCCGAGGCGATCGACATCACGACCCGGACCCAGCGGACGGCGATCCTCTTCGGCGGCCTGGCCCATCATCGGAAGCCCGCCCCTCGAATGCTCGACACCATCCTGATCGCGGGTGCCGAGGCGTCGCGGACGTTCGAACTTGGGGTAGCGCTCGACCTGGAGCATCCGTTCCAGGCCACGCAGGATCTCGTGACGCCGCCGATGGTGGTCCCGGTCGATGGTCCACCGGCGCAGGGCGTGGCGGGATGGCTGGCGCGGATCGATCACCCGGCGATCGCAATCACACGGGTCGAGTTCACCGAAAACGCCGGCGATCGCGGCTGGGGCCTGATCTTCCACCTGCTGGAGACCGCCGGCCAGTCGGCCCGGTCGCGGCTCCGGCTCTTCCGCAATCCAACCTGGGCCCGTCAGGTCGATTTCCTGGGCGAGACGATCGTGGACCTCACGGTCGACGAAGACGCCGTCCGGATCGACCTGACCCCGCACGAGCTGGCACGCGTCGAGGTCACGCTGGGCTGAGCCGTTCGAAGCCAATGTCAGCCGGTCGTCGAGTGCTCTCCTCCGTAAACGACTGGGCCTGGAGGGACGAGGTCCCGCCGCGGATCATTCACGCTGGCCGTACACCTACTTTGCCAAGCTGGGGCTGTTCAGCTTGAAGACGGCCCATGCCCTGGCGTCTCAATCCTCTCGGAGGTAAGACCACCAACTGGAAAGCCCTGTGCGGGAGATCCGCCTGCACGGTTCGAGAAGGGGAGGAACCCAAATCAGTGGGCACTTTTTACCTCCATCAGGGCTCCCGTCGTGGGGATCCGGGGCGACGTTGAGACGCCTTTCGGACGGCGGCCCGATTTCTTGCAGAAGGCCGGATTCCCCAGGCGGATTCCAGCGCAGCATACGCCCCCGGATCGTGGCGACGAAGCTCGATCCGAATGAACGGGAAGAAATCGTTGGTGCCGAAATACGCCTCGGTCGCCTCGGCGAAATACTCCTGCGGGTTGTTCAGTGCGTACGCCTTCTCTTCCTGGCCGCCGTATCGGAGCACCTTGTTGTAACGGCCCGCCTCGACCGCCCGGTCAAAAGCCGTCTTCACCTCAGCGTTCTGGAACCCGTCTTCGAGGAACTGGTGGTGGTAGGCATGGGCCAGTTCGTGGAGAACCATCCACGGCTGCTGCAATGTCCAGTCGAGGAAATGACGGGCATTGGCGATCTCGACGCACCGGGCCTTCTTCGGGGTCATTCCGTGCTGGGTGAGCCAGCCGGGATCGGGATGATAGGCCATGCAGGGGTGGTGCGGCTCGTTCTCCTCGACCCAGATCCGGACCGTGCGCAGCTTCTGCAAGGCGTCGGGCGGGATGACCCGGGTGATCTGGTAGAGCTGGAAGCCGAGGAGAGTGAGGGTGCGATTGGCCAGGTCGGGCTGGTCGCGGAGGAACTGGCTGTTGACGAGGATGGTCCATCCTTCGATCTGTCGGGTCCGGTATCCGTCGGGGGCCCTGGGCATCGGCGGAGGCTCGGCATGGGCGCATTCGATCGCGGCCGGACCAGGCCCGACCGCCAGAAAACCCAGCAGCACAGTCAGCGCGATCGCCGACCGGGCGGGGACGGTTTTCGACATCGCAATCACTCCGAGGGGGCTTTCATCGGGCCGAACGTGACCTGGGGCGGTCTCACCTTGGTCATGTGCTGGGTTTCGGCGAGGCGGCCAACGGCGTCGCGACCCTGGAAATAGTCGCGCTGCCAGCCGTCGGGCCGGACCTCGCCTCGGACCTTCTGCTGGTGGAATTCGCGACGGCCCTTGTCCCACTCGTGATAGGCTTTATAGAGTTCGGGATCGTCGGCCAGGTGCTGGAACGAGACAGCCGACTTCTCCAGGTCGGAGCAGATGTTGCTGACAATCGGAATCGCCTGGAAGAGCGGCTCGCCGGCCTCGAACCGGACCGGGTAGTGCGGGATCATGAGCTTGTAGTTCATCGTGAACGACATGCTCATCCAGTCGCTCTCGATGAGGGCCGTGAGGGGGTGGGCATTGGCCTTGAAGTGGTTCACCGGGCCGCAGACCAGGAGCCGGGAGCCGCGCGGACGGGTCCGGAACAGGAACGGGGTGTTCCAGGTGATGACCCCCTCGCCAAACTGGTTGTTGATCCATTGCGACCAGGTTTCGCCAGCCGCGTCGAACTGAAACTGCATCGAGCCGGGAGCCGTCCCACCCTGCCAGAACGCCGTGAATCCGACCGGGTTGGTGATCCACCACCCCGTCTGGTTCATGATCGTCAGCGGGAGGCACCGATAGGCGAACCGCTGTGGGGTGTTGCTCATCCAGGGGCGTTCCCAACTCGCCCATCCCCAGTCCCAGCCAGTCCCGTCCGACCGGTTCGCCTTCATCATGCCGTCGTCGGCAATCTGGAAGATCTCGACCTCGAGTCGCGGCTCATCCATGGTTCTACCTCGAACATCCACGGGGCCAGGCCAGCGACCGGCCCCGAAAACCTCGTTGCGCCGCCCAATTCAGGGTAGCGGCGGGCGCGGGGATGTTCAATCGCTGGTGTTCCCAGGTTGCCGCCCTTCCTGGTATTCTACGTGGACGTGGAGCGGGCTGCGCGGCCCGGTCCATATGGCGAGGGTCGGCGCGGATCGGGTTGGACCGGGGACGGATGGCCGAGTTGACGGTCGGATTGATCGGGCTGGGAACGGTCGGGACTGGCGTGGCGCGGCTGCTGACCGAGCATCGCGACCGCC
>DAHZZC010000051.1 GCA_027435495.1 Planctomycetales bacterium | reverse complement strand
CCTTGCGCGCAGCCGGATTCCAGATCGACGAGGTGATCCCACTCGACGAGGTCACCGCCGAACCGATCCGATGGCCGGGGATGCTCCACACGCTCCGGGCCGGCGGATGGATGGTCTTCGCGACCCGACGATAAGGGCGGGTCAGTCCTCGCAAGGCGGGCATCCGGTGCATTATCATCGAAGGATCGTCGATCACCGGACCCGGCACGATGTTCCCCGGCGCCTCGTCCGTCCGGCGGTCGGACATCAGGGATGGCCTTGAAAACACCATCTCCATCGTGGAAGTGAACAACGTCCCGATCCTCTGGACCGCGCCGATCGACCTCGACGTCCGCACGATGAGCTTCGAAATCAACGATCCTCGGCAGCCGAGCATCGGCAGCCTGCATCCGGACGGCGCAAACATCGTGACGGCCAGCCATCGAGTCCTCACGAGACTCAGCGGGACTTTTTCCGCCCGGCTCCAGGCCATGACGACCATCGACGGGGACGAACAAATCCAGACCGATGACCCTTGAACTTCAACGAAGAGGATGAGAAATGCGGCGATCTGGATGGTTTTTGGGCATGGTCGTGGGCCTGGCCTTTTTGCCCGGAATCCTGCGTGCGCAAACGGCCCCCGAGATCATTCGCGTCTATCCCTCGGCGCCGTCGAGACCCTTCCCGCACTTCTGGGAGCAGGTCTTCGGCTCGGGCCGAGCGAATCTCACGCTCCGCGAAAGCTGGCGCAAGGACCTGCGGGCCGTCCAATCCATCACTGGTCTCAAATACGTCCGTTTCCACGGCATCCTCGACGACCACAACGGCGTCTATGCCGAGTCGAAAGACGGCAATCCTATTTACAACTGGTCTTATTTCGATCAGATTTACGACGGTCTACTGGAGAACGGGGTCCGGCCGTTCGTCGAGCTGAGCTTCATGCCCTCGGCGCTGGCGGCCTCGCAGAAGCCCCACCCGTTCTGGTACAAACCGCTGCCGAATCCGCCGAGGTCGTACGAGCGATGGGGCGAGCTGGTCGCTGCGCTCACGCGGCACCTGGTCGAGCGCTACGGCGTCGACGAGGTTCGCCTGTGGTATTTCGAGGTCTGGAACGAGCCGAATATCGACTTCTGGTCGGGCAAGCCAGCCCAGGAGACATACTTCCGTCTTTATGACTCGGCGGCTCGCGCGGTCAAGTCCGTGGATCGACGTCTGCGGATTGGTGGACCGGCGACGGCCCAGGCGGCCTGGACCGGCGACTTCATCCGCCACTGTGTCGAGAAGGATGTCCCGCTCGACTATGTCTCGACCCACGTCTACGGGAACGACTCGGCGAAGGACGTCTTCCAGACCGACGAGAAGATCCCGCAATCCGAGATGGTCGCCCGATCGGCGCGGAAGGTCCACGACGAGGTGAAGGCGTCACCGCGTCCCGAGCTGCCGATCATCTGGTCAGAATACAACGCCACGTACATGAATCAGCCGGAGGTGACCGACTCGGCCTTCATGGGCCCCTGGCTGGCGAACAACATCCGCCAGTGCGACGGCCTGACGACGATCATGGCCTACTGGTGCCTCTCCGACGTCTTCGAGGAGCAGGGCGTGGTGAAGCGGCCATTCTACGGCGGCTATGGCCTGATCGCCGCGGGGAACATCCCCAAGGCGGCCTTCAACGCCTTCGCGCTCCTGCACCGGCTCGGCAACGAGCGGCTCGATCTGGAACGGAAGGACGCTCTCGTCACCCGACGCCCCGACGGCACGCTCGTCATCGCGGTCTGGAACTACGCCGACCCCGGCGCGACGGGCCCGCCTCGCGAGTTCGCGATTCACCTGCCGAGGGGCGATTCGGCCGAGGTGGCCATCCTCGACGAGGAGCACGGCTCGGCGCTCTCGGCCTGGCGGAAGATGGGTGAACCCGCGTTCCCGAGTCGCGACCAGCAGCGCTCGCTCCGAGAGGCCGCGAAAACGCCCGAGGCCCGGCGCCTCCCAATCCAAAACGGCGTGCTGACGATCTCCCTCGCGCCGCACGGCCTGGCGCTGATCGAGGTGCGTCCGTGACGGACTCAAGCTTTGTCGACTAGATGCCTATTACCGCGGCAAGAATGTAGGTCAGGCTTTCCAGCCTGACCCGCTCGAAAAGGTCAGGCTGGAAAGCCTGACCTACTTGAGCTTCTTCTTCGTCGGCGTCATAAGGACGATCGGATTAGACGAGCGGCAAGCGAGGCCCCTCGATCGAGTGAACAACGTGCTCCAAGGCATCAACCGGCCCCGCATCTCGACCGAATCCCAGCCCGGCGAGATGCGAAATCACCTGAGCGTAAAGCTCCAGCGGGAGCGGCCCGTGATAGTGGGCCCATCCGTTGACCAGCCAGTTCATCTGGCGGAGATGATCGGCCGGCCAGATGGGAAGCGGCGTCCCGAACGCGAGCGCTGAGGTGGTCGAGACCAGCCCGTCGTTCGGCCCGTCGAGTTCACCGAGGATCGCGTGGAATCGCTTCAGGGGCCAGCAGACCGTCTCCTCGATCGGCTCGCCGGCGACGCTGAAAATCGGGATGTCGCCGGGCGCGGGATGCCGTTCGTGGAACCGCCCCGCCTCGCCTCGGGTCACGTCGAGGCAGCCTCGGTGATCGACGCCCATTCGCTCCAGCAGCCGGTAAATCCGGCCGACGCGGAGCTTGGCGAAGTCGGCGAGCCAACTCCCCAGGTGGGGCGTTCCGATCGTCGTCAGGCTGAGGATTCGGCGTTGCCAGGACGGATCCGCGAGCAATCGACGCGAGTCGAGCCCGCCCATGCTGTGGCCGATCAGGTGGATCGGCTGATCGCCAAAGGCGGCCTCGATCTGTTCGGCGAGTCGATGGGCGCGGGCGTCGGAGGCCGCCAGCGGAGGCACCTGGGTCACCAGCACCCGGTTCCCCGACAGCTGCATCGCCTGGGGAATGCGGCGGAAATAGGTCGCGATCGTCAGCGGACCCACGCCGATCCGCGAGAATCCGCCCAGGCCGTGGGCCAGCACGATCGGATTATCCAGTCGCGCGAAGAAGATTCGAGGGATCATCGCCCGTTCGCCGTCATCGGACTTTTTGCCTCGATCGCCAGGCCCATTGCCTCGGCTCGGATCAAGACTTTAGCAAAAACAGGACCAATCTTCCGGCATGGCGCCATCGAGCCGGTTATTACTATTCTAGGTGACTCTCGACCGTCGTCGAGTGCCGCCGACCGGCTCCGCGAAGGGCGTCGTGACGATCGTGCGGGTCCTGCCGGGATCAGCTCTGGTTCCTCAACGCGAAGGCCAGCTCCCGGCGATCATCCCCCGGTAGAGATCGACGTACCGGTCGACGACGACCGGAAGCGCGAATTCCTGGTCGATCCGATGGCGGGCGGCCTCGCCCAGCCGACGAGCCTGGTCGGGCTCGTCGAGCAGCTCCAGGATCGCCGAGGTCCAGGCCGGAC
>DAHZZC010000050.1 GCA_027435495.1 Planctomycetales bacterium | reverse complement strand
AACCGGGTACGGAGCTTCTCGGCCGAGAGCCGAGATCGGAGGGCGTCGCGTACCTGGGGGTCGAGCTTCTCGGCCTTTTCCTGGATCTTCTCGGCGCCCTCGATCGCCTTGACGTGGTTCTGGGTGTCGAGGACGACTGTGTACTCGATCCCGGGGATGAACCGGTAGACGTCGCCGAGGAATTCCAGTTGTTTCTCGTCGGTTTCGAGCTTACCGTCCTTCGAGTCGAAGGCGACCCGGATGTTTCCTGGGAGAGTGAGCTCGGCCCGGAACGACTCGATCTTCTCGCGGATGGGCAGCGAACCGTCGGCCGCCCGGCTCCCTGTCGTCCGGGCGATGACGACGACCTGGTCGACGTCGGTCGGGAACTCCATTCCGGCGACAGTGAGCATCCGGTGGATCTTCAGGCCGGAGCTGTAGGTCAGCTTTCGGCCCTCGGGGAACTTGTGCTCAAGCTTCACCTGCGCCCGTGCTGGGGTCACGGCGGTCGCCACGAGCAGGGCCGCTATTGCAAAAGCGTCTCGAATGGTCATCATCGGTCGTCTCCTGGGTCTCGGATCGGATCGGAGCCGGATCGCGGCAGGGCGATCGATCGCCCGGTCGCGGACATCGTCCCACTCGCCATGGATCGTGATTCGCCAGGGGATCGGCGATATTCTTACGCTTACGACCCGCCGGCCGGCTGCGATTCGGTCCGGATGGTCAGGTCGAACCCGACCTGCTGGTCCCGGCCCTCGTGCGCGAGCGTCAACCGGCCTTCAAGCTGCACCCGGTCGCGAACCTCGAGCGCCCGGCCCTCGCTCCGGTCGAAGAGGACGAAGCCCTCGGACGAAATCACCTTGATCTCCTCCTTCGCGAGCTTCATCGGCGAGGAGGAGTCGGCGTCTTGCCGGCAATGCACCTCCAGGACCTGGATCTTGATTCGGTCGATCTCGCGATTCCCCTTCTTTTCGGTGCCGGTGTACTCATACTTCTTCTTGAGGACCAGTTCGATCCCGGCGCCGACGTCGACGGCCTCGGTCTTTTCCCACGAGGCACCCGGCTTGACCGGGGCGTCGGGGAGGGCCGAGAGTCCGATGGCCCGCTCGAATTCTCGGGCGAGGGAGTCGTCCGAGAGCCGGCTTTTGAGCAGGTCGACGGCGACCGGATCGAGGGTGCTGAGCTTCGATCGGACCACCTCGCCTCCCTCGATCGCCTTGACACGGCCCCTGGCGTCGAGGATCGCCGTGAACGCGAGGCCGTCCTCGACTCGATACATTGGCTTGAAGAATTCGAGGTCCGGGTGAGCGACCCGGTCGGCCGACGGATCCTTCGAATCGTGCAGGACATCTCGACCGCCGGGCAGGCGCTGCCGTTCACGGAGCGATTCCAGCTTCACCGAGACCGGCCGGGTCGAATCGCCTCGCCGCGGGCCCGCCTCGATCGCGTAAACGACCGTTCGATCCTGGTTGGAGGGCATCTCCATCCCCAGGTTCTTCACAAGCTGGTTCTTCGATGTCCGCACCCGGTATCGGATCGCCCGACCCTCCGGAAACTTCGCCTCCAGCTTGACCTCGACAGGCCCCGCCGCCCAGGCCGGGGCCGTGATCATGATCGCGATCGCGATCGCGCCCAACCCGATCCTTTTCAGAGGAGTCCTGGAATCCTTCGTCCCCGAGTCTCTGGTATTCCCGGTCTGACTTCGAGGAGAGGCCGGGCCCGTTCGAGCCCTGAAATCGCCTAGATGTTTCATGGAATCTCGCCCCGATCTGCCTACTGTGACCCTACCGCCCGACCCTGATACACTCTAGGCAGACAATCCCCCCGCTGACTACCGACGATTCTCCCCAAGAGATGACCAATAAACCACCCATGAGCAGTGACCGGAGACGAACCGTCGTCCTGATGATGGTGGCCATCTCGGCGGCGGCCGAGGCGGGATGCCAGCAGAACCGAGCGGCCGTGGTACCGGCAGCTCCCCCGGTGGTTCCGGTGGCCCACCCGGTGGCGCGTGAGGTGACCGACTACGTCGACTTCACCGGCCGGACCGAGGCCATCCACTCGGTCGACATCCGGCCGAGAGCCAACGGATACCTCGTCGAGATGCCGTTCCATGAGGGCGCCGAGGTCAAAAAAGGCGATCTGCTGTTCGTCATCGACCCACGCCCCTACAAGGCCCAGCTCGACCAGGCGCAGGGGCAGGTTGACCTGTACCGAGCCTCGCTCAAGCTGGCGAGGGTCACACTCGCCCGCGACCGAGCCATCAACGCGCGCTCGCCCGGCTCCATCAGTCTCCAGCAGTTCGACCAGGAGCAGGCCGTCGTCGACGAGGCCGAGGCGCGGGTCAAGGCGTTTGAAATGAGCATGGAGATTTACACGCTCCAGCACGAATTTACCAAGGTAACCTCGCCGATCGACGGGATGATCAGCCGCTATTATCTGACGCGCGGAAATCTGGTCAACCAGGACCAGACCCTGCTGACGACGATTGTCTCGGTGGACCCGATGTATGCCTACTTCGAGATGGACGAGCCGACGTTGCTCCGGATTCGTCGGGCGATCAACGAGAAGAAGGTACGCGTCCCGGTAGACGGCAAGATGTCGGTTCTGATGGGACTTCAGGGTGAGGAGGGTTTCCCGCACCAGGGGACGGTGAATTTCATCAACAACCAGGTCAACCCGACGACCGGGAGCATCCTCGTCCGGGGTCTCTTCCCCAATCCGAAGCCCGAGGACGGGCTCCGACTGCTCTCGCCGGGGATGTTTGTCCGGATTCGGCTACCGATCGGCCTGCCCCACCCCGCGGTGCTGGTCGCGGATCGGGCCATCGGGTCGGACCAGGGGACCAAGTTCGTCTACGTACTCGACGCGAAGGACATGGTTCAGACCCGCCGTGTCAGGACGGGCTCGCTCCAGGAGGACGGCCTTCGGGTGATCGACGAGGGCCTCAGCCCGGACGATCGGGTGGTCGTCGGTGCCTTGCAGCAGGTCCGGCCGAAGCTCCTCGTCGAGCCTGAGCCGATCGCGATGCCGATCCCCGTTCCGGGCGTCGTCGTAGCCGAGCCGAAGAGGAAGGCCGAGGCGACCGGCAAGACAACCACGAAGAAAGGAGAGGGCAGACCGCCCTCGAAATCGGCAGGACGCTGAATCTTTCCCGAAGGAAGTCGGGCCATCTCCATGCTCTCGAAGTTCTTCATCGACCGGCCGATCTTCGCCACCGTCCTCTCGGTGGTGATCACTCTGCTGGGCGCCATCGCGCTTTATAGCCTGCCGATGGCCCAGTACCCGAGGATCACTCCACCGGGCATCTCGATCTCGATCAACTACCCGGGCGCCAGCGCCCCGGTCGTTGCCGACACGGTTGCCGCGCCGATCGAGCAGCAGGTCAACGGGATCGAGGGCATGCTCTACATGACCTCGCAGATGGGGAACGACGGGACCTATACCCTCACCGTGACCTTCGACATCGGGACCGACGTCAACGCGGCGCTCGTGATGGTCCAGAACCGCGTCGCCCTGGCGATGCCGATGCTTCCCACCCAGGTGCAGAACCAGGGGATCACGATCCGGAAACGCACGCCCGACATGCTGATGATCGTCAATTTCTTCTCACCCGATGGGCGATACGACGACATCTATTTGAGTAACTTCGCGACGATCAACGTCAAGGACGAGCTGCTCCGGGTCTACGGGGTTTCCGACATCTTCTACCTCGGCCAGCGAGATTATAGCATCCGGGCCTGGCTCGATCCCCAGAAGCTGGGAGCGAGAGGGATGACGGCGATGGACGTTGCCGATGCGATCCGGCAGCAGAACCTCGACGCCCCCTCGGGCCAGATCGGCCAGCTTCCCGCGCCCCGGGGTCAGCCGTTCCAGCTTCCGATCGAGACCCTGGGCCGGCTGACGACCCCCGAGCAGTTCGGCGAGATCGTTGTCAAGGTCGGCCAGGCCAGCGACCGGGAGCCGGCACCCGGGATCGTCCGGCTCCGCGACGTCTCCCGGATCGAGATGGGAGCGCAGAACTACAACCTCTCCTGCACGCTCGACGGCCGGCCGTCGGTCGGCCTGGGCCTCTACCAGCTCCCCGGGACCAACGCGCTCGACGTCGCCGACCGCGTCCGCGCCCGGATGGAGGAGCTGAAAAAGCGGTTCCCCGAGGGCGTCGAGTACGTGATCGGCTACGACACGACGCCCTACATCCGCGAATCGATCGGCGAGGTTTTCCTCACCCTCCGCGACGCCGTTTTGCTCGTCGGCCTGGTCGTCCTGATCTTCCTCCAGGACTGGCGGACGATGATCCTGCCGATGATCGACGTTCCGGTCTCGCTGATCGGAACCTTCGCCGCGATGGCGGTCCTCGGCTTCAGCCTGAATAACCTCACCCTCTTCGGCCTGGTCCTGGCGATCGGGATCGTGGTCGACTATGCGATCGTGGTCCTGGAAAACACCGAACGGATGCTCGCCCGAGGATACGACGCCCGGACCGCGACCATCAAGGCGATGGAGGAGATCACCGGGCCGATCATCGCGATCACAATGGCGCTCAGCTCGGTCTTCGTTCCGTGCTGTTTCCTCAGCGGGATCACCGGCCAGTTCTTCCGACAGTTCGCGGTGACGATCGCCGTCTCGACGATCATCTCGGCCGTCAACGCCCTGACCATGACCCCCAGCCGCGCCGTGATCATCTTCCGGACCCATGAGGCGCGCCGAAGACATCCCGATGCAACCGGCCAGGCCCACGGGCTGGAGCGCGAGGCACTCCCCTGGTGGTCGTTCGCGATCCTCGGCGGCCTGATCTCGGTCCGGCTCGGTCGCGAGTGGATCACGGCGCGACTCGGGTTGCCGACGACCGCCGAGGCAGGGTGGTTCTCCTGGGAATATCTGGCGGCGTTCGCCCCCGGAGCCATCGCGGGGGGACTGGTCGGCCGGGTCGTGATCCGCCCCACGAACGCCGTTCTGGGTGCCCTCTTCCGTGGTTTCAACCGGGGGTTCGATGCGGCGACCGATCTTTATGGATGGGTCGTCGGCAAGATGCTGCGCGTGAGCCTCCTGGTGCTGATCGTCTACGGGGGCCTGCTCGCGCTGACCGTCTGGGCTCTCGACCGGGCGCCCAAGGGTTTCATCCCGCAGCAGGATCAGGGGCGGCTGATTCTGAACGTGCAGCTCCCCGATGCCCCATCGCTCCAGCGCACCGAGGCGGCGATGGCGAAGGTGGTCAAAATCGCGCAGGCGATGCCCGGCGTCCGGCACACGGTCGCGATCGCCGGGATGTCGTTTTTGCTCCAGACGACCGCCTCGAACTTCGGCTCGATGTTCATCGTGCTCGACCCGTTCCCCGATCGGCAGAAGCCGGGCCTGCACGCCGAGGAGATCATGCGCAGGCTGCGGAGGGAGTTTGCGAAGCAGGTGAGAGAGGCCGACGTGGTCGTGCGCAACTCGGCGCCGATCCCTGGCCTGGGCGTCGCGGGCGGATACAAACTGATCATCGAGGACCGGGGCGACCGCGGCCTCGCCACACTCCAGGAACAGACCGACGACCTGGTCGACGCGATGAAGCGCCAGCCAGGGCTGAGCTCCGCCTCGAGCCAGTTTCGCTCGCAAGTCCCGCAGCTCTACCTCGACATCGATCGGACCAAGGCCGAGGCGCTGGGACTCTCGTTCGACGACGTGAACCAGACGCTCTCGATGGGCCTGGGATCGCTTTATGTGAACAGTTTCAACGCCTTCGGCCGGCACTGGCAGGTGAACGTCCAGCTCGACGGCCCGTTCCGGGCCCGGCCCGAGACGATTCACTTGCTCCAGGTCCGGAACAAGTGGGGTCAGATGGTCCCGCTCGGGACTCTGCTGAAGATCCGCGAAATCGGCGGCCCGATCGGTGTGATGCGATACAACTTGTATCGATCCTCGGCGATCACCGGCAACCTGGCGCAGGGGGTGAGCTCGGGCGAGACCATCCAGGCAATCGACGCGATGACCGCCGAACGGCTCCCGCTCTCGATGAAGGCCGAGTGGACCGAGGTGATGTTCCTCCAGATCCGGGCCGAGGAGCGCAACCCGGCGGCGTTCACCTTCGGGCTCTCGGCGATCGCCGTCTTCCTGGCGCTCGCAGCGCTCTACGAAAGCTGGCTCCTGCCGATGGCGGTGATCCTGGTGGTGCCGATGTGCCTGCTCTGCTCGCTGGCGGGAGTATTGTGGACAGGCCGCGATGTGAACATCTTCGTTCAGATTGGCCTGGTGGTGCTGGTGGGTCTGGCGTGCAAGAACGCGATCCTGATTGTCGAATATGCAAGGGAAAAGCACGCCGAGGGGTGGACGCGGACCGAGGCGACCGTGGAAGCCTGCCGGCTGCGGCTCCGGCCGATCCTGATGACCTCGATGGCGTTCATCATCGGCGTGATTCCGCTGGCGGTCGCCGAGGGCGCGGGGGCCGAGATGCGGCTGTCGCTCGGGATCGCGGTCTTCTACGGAATGGTGGGAGTCACGCTCTTCGGGATCTTCCTGACGCCGGTCTTCTTCCACGTGATTCTCGGTCTGAGTGAGGCCTGGCGGCTGGTGACAACGACGGCCCGGTGGACCGTGTCGACCGCGATCGGCGGACTCGCGGGCGCGGGGCTCGGCGACCTGATGGCACGGGCGCAGGTGGTCGCCCTGGATCGGGCCCTCTGGATCGGCGGCGCCTCGGGGATCCTGGCGACGCTCGCCGTCCTGGGCATCCATCACAAGGTGCGCGGCACGAGACCATCGCTCCGCCCACCGGAAATGCCCCAGAGGATTCCCCGCGCAAACGAGGAACCGGCCGCCGCCCACGAATCCCGAACGAACGCCCCGACCCATTACCAGTAACAAATCTCAAATTTCAAATAAAATGTTATCTAGATTCTTCATTGATCGTCCGGTCTTCGCGATCGTGCTCTCGCTGGTGATCGTCCTGGCGGGGTTCGTCTCGTGGGGAACGCTTCCGGTGGCGCAGTATCCGCAAGTGACGCCGCCGACGGTGACAGTCACGGCGTTCTACCCCGGCGCCAACGCGCAGACCGTGCGCAACACGGTCGCCGCTCCGATCGAGGAGCAGGTCAGCGGCGTCGAGAACATGCTCTACATGTCGTCGCAATGCACAAACGACGGTGCCTATCAACTGACGGTAACCTTCCGCCTGGGGATGGACACCGACATGGCGCAGGTCCTGGTGCAGAACCGGGTCTCGCTGGCGCTCCCGGTGATCCCGCCGCTGGTCCAGAACGAGGGGATCAGCGTGAAGAAGATGTCGCCGAGCACGCTGATGATTGTCAACCTGCTGGCGACTCATAGTGAATATGACAATACATTTTTGAGCAACTACGCGACGATCTACATCAAGGACGAGCTGGGTCGACTGCCGGGTGTGGCGGGAATCACGTACCTCGGGCAGAGGGATTACAGTCTTCGGGCCTGGCTCGATCCGGCGAAGATGGCGGCGCTCGGGCTGAGCGCGACCGACATCATCAACGCGATCAGCCAGCAGAACTTGCAGGTGGCGGCCGGTCAGATTGGGCAGCAGCCGGTCCCTCGGGGCCAGCAGTTTCAGCTTACGATCAACACGCTGGGGCGGCTGGTCGAGCCCGAGCAGTTCGAGGATATCATTCTGAAGGCGGGGGAGGACACGTTCCAGGCGTCGAACGCGCCCGACGCCGGAACCAGCACCAGCGCCGCGGGCGGAACAGCAACCAACGGCGCGACCTCACAGGGCTTACAGGGGGGCTCGGCCGATCGGGGGGGCTCGAACAGCCAGGCCCCCATGCTCTCGCAGGCGACCGGGATCGTCCGGCTCCGCGACGTCGCGCGGGTCGAGCTGGGATCGCGGCAATACGACCAGTCCTGCTCGCTCGACGGCAAACCCTCGGTCGCAATCTCGGTCTACCAGCTTCCCGGCTCCAACGCGCTTGAGACCGCCCGCGGCGTCTACGCGAAGATGCGCGAGCTGAAGACCCGATTCCCCGACGGCCTCGACTACCGGATCGTCTACGACACCACGCCCTTCATTCACGAGTCGATCCAGGAGGTGTACAACACCCTGCGCGACGCCGTGATTCTGGTCGGGATCGTCGTCCTGATCTTCCTCCAGGACTGGAAGGCGATGATCCTGCCGATGATCGACGTCCCGGTCTCGCTGATCGGGACGTTCGCCGTGATGGCGGCGCTGGGGTTTAGCCTGAATAACCTGACGCTCTTCGGCCTGGTCCTGGCGATCGGGATCGTGGTCGACGATGCGATCGTGGTGCTGGAGAACATCGAGCGGCTGATTGCGACGGGGCTCGACTCGCGCACGGCGACGATCCGGGCGATGGAGGAGATCACCGGGCCGATCGTCGCGATCACGCTGGTTCTCAGTTCGGTCTTCATCCCGTGTTGCTTCATCGGCGGGATCTCGGGACAGTTCTTCCGCCAGTTCGCGGTAACGATCGCCGTCTCGACGATCATCTCGGCGATCAACGCCCTGACGATGACGCCGAGCCGGGCCGTGCTCATCTTCCAGACCGATGCGAAGCACGGGCAAGGCGGCGGCCACGAGCTGAAGCGCGAGGCGCTTCCCTGGTGGTCGTTCGCGATCCTCGGCGGGCTGATTGGGGTCCGGCTGCTCCAGGCGACGATGACCGACCGACTCGGAATCACGACCGAGGCGATCGAGGACGGGACGATCCCTGGCTGGATGACCTGGCTCCCCTGGCTCTCGGCGTTCGCGCCCGGGGCGATCGCGGGAGGGATCGTCGGCCTGATCGTGATCCGGCCGGTGAACGCGGTCCTGGGCGCCCTCTTCCGCGGGTTCAACCGGGGCTTCGACCGGATGACCTCGCTCTACGGCCGGATGGTCGCCGGTGTTTTGCGAGTCGGCGCCCTGGTCCTGATCCTCTACGCCGGCCTGCTCGGCCTGACCTACTGGGAGTTCATCACCACGCCGACCGGCTTCGTCCCGCAGCAGGACAAGGGCTACCTCCTGCTGAACGTGCAGTTGCCCGATTCGGCCTCGGTCGAGCGAACCCAGCGCGCGATGACGAGGATCGAGGCCCTCGCCCGAGAAACTCCCGGCGTGGCGCACACGGTCGGCGTGACCGGCCAGTCGCTCCTCCTCGGCGCCAATGCGCCGAACCTGGGCTCGCTCTACGTGATGCTCGATCCGTTCGAGCGAAGGCGGGAGCCCAGCCTCTCGGCCGACGCGATCGCCGAGAAGATCCGGGAGCGTTGCCGGGAAATCCGCGCCGCGATCGTCACGATCTTCGGCGCCCCTCCGATCGACGGCCTGGGAACCACCGGCGGCTTCAAGCTGATCATTGAGGACCGGGGCCACCTCGGTCGAGAGGCCCTCCAGCGCGTGAGCGACGCGATCGTCGAGCGCGGCAACCGAACGCCGGGTTTGCAGGGCCTTTTCAACAGCTCGCGCGCCAATACCCCCTGGCTGTATCTCGACATCGACCGGACCAAGTGCATGGCGCTCGGGGTGCCGATCAGCGAGCTTTTCAGCACCTTGCAGGTGTATCTCGGCTCGTATTATGTGAACAACTTCAACGAGTTCGGCCGAACCTGGCAGGTGAACGTCCAGGCCGACCAGCGGTTCCGCGGCGACGCGCAGGACATCCGCCAGCTTCAGGTAAGGAACAACCGGGGCCAGATGATCCGGCTGGGAACGCTGCTCGACGTCCGCGACACGAGCGGGCCGGTCGCCGAGATGCGCTATAATATGTACTCATCCACGGCGATCACCGGCAACCCGGCGCCTGGGACAAGCTCGGGTCAGGCGATCGCGATGATGCAGCAAATTGCCGACGAGGAACTGCCGCGATCGATGGCCTCGGACTGGACCGAGCTGGCGTTCATGGAATTGCAGCAGGGCGGGACGGCGATCGGGGTCTTCGCGCTGGCGGTGATCTTCGTGTTCCTGGTCCTGGCGGCGCAATACGAGAGCTGGTCGCTCCCGCTCGCGGTGATTCTGGTGGTGCCGATGTGCCTGCTCTGTTCGCTGGTCGGTGTGAACCTGGCGGGGATGGACGTGAGCCTGTTTACGCAGATTGGCTTCGTGGTTCTGGTGGGCCTGGCGAGCAAGAACGCGATTCTGATCGTCGAGTTCGCCAAGCAGGCGCAGGAGTCGGGCGTCCCGATCCGTCAGGCGACGCTGGAGGCGTGCCGGCTGAGGCTCCGTCCGATCCTGATGACATCGTTCGCGTTTATCTTCGGGGTGGTCCCGCTGGTGATCGCCGAGGGCGCAGGCGCCGAGATGCGACGATCGCTGGGGACGGCGGTCTTCGGCGGGATGCTCGGCGTAACGCTCTTCGGCGTCTTCTTGACGCCGGTCTTCTTCGAGACGATCCAGCGCTTCAGCGCCCGACGCCGCCGTCCCGCCCCGACGCCCTCGATGCCCGAGGACTTCGCGCCAAAGCCCTACGACGACGAGGCCAGCCTCGTCGAGTCTGCCGGCTCGCTCGATTGAAGCGGACTGGTCCTCGATCGGCCTTGCGAATGCCGACCAGATGAGCCAAGCCTAGCTAAAATCGCCGACGCCTTCGGCATCGAGCAGCGATGACGCTCCTGCTCGATACGCAGACTCTATCCGCGATCGACACGTCCTCACCCAGGGAGTCGCCCACATCACCGCTTGATGGTGCCCGAGAAAATCAACCGACACCAATAGGCCACAGACCTGTCAGATCGCTCCTGCCATCTGGGATTCCAGTTCACGGATGAGGGTTGTTCGTCGATCGGGCGTCGGGGTTGGGTGGGAACCTGGAGTGGGCCTCGCGTCGTAAGTCGAGCCGTCCAGCTCGCGTCCCGCCTGGCTCTTCCGAACGCCTCCCCACTGCTTGAAGAAGAACGGGACGCCGGCTTCCTTGCACTGATCGCGGATGCTCCGAACCCAGTCGGCCTCCATTGGCCGGGCCCCGTGTCCGCTCTCTCCCCCAACGATCGCCCACGAGATGCCGGAGAGATCCAGGGGGCCGAGGTCTTCCAGGAGGGGTTCGATCGAGAGGAATTTCACCGCGGCGGGCGTCTCTCGGAGATGATCGATCCGGGGCAGGCCGTGACGCCGGTTCTCGACGCTGACGCCCCACCAGATGTGCGTCTGCTCGGCAGCGTCGCGGAGTGGTCCTCGAAGCATTTCGGAGAGCCTCTCGGAACGCTTCGTCAGCACCTGGTAGGTGTGCCAGTTCGCCGCCTTCATGACCTGGGCGACAAGACCGACGTAGACGTCCTCAACGTCCTTGTGGAACAGGTCGCTCATCGAGTTGACGAAAATCATTCGAGCCCGGATCCAGCGGAGCGGCTCGAGAAGCTTCTCGGGGATGAGCTTGAGGTCGAAGCCCTGTTCGTAGGGGTGGCCCGGGACGCCACGAAACCGCTCGGCGAACGTCTCCGCGTAACAGTGGGCGCAGCCGGGACTGATCTTCGTGCAACCTCGGATGGGGTTCCACGTGGCGTCGGTCCATTCGATTTTCGACTTGTCACCCATCCTCGACCGTTCCTGTTGGACTGAATTTATGTCCAACCTATCACGGAAGATCGAAAAAACCAACAGAACCCTCCGCTCCCTCCTCCCTTCGATCGATGCGGTTTTTCCTCGACGATCGAGTCGGCCGCTCCTTCGCGTATCCTTGATCGTGCAGGACAGGGGGCTTGCGCCAGGGGATACCTACGGTCTCCGCGGACTGGCTAGCCGGAAGAAGCCCCCCACTCATTGCTGGAGAGAGCGGACAAGGATTCGGGAGCCGAATCGACATCGGCCATCGGCAGGATGAAGGTGGCCGGGACCGAGGGCGCCGGTGGGCCCGCCGTCCCCTCCGACCCGACGGCCCGATCCGTGCCACGTCCGAAGACCGCAGGCGGGCCGGACCCGGCGCCGAGCGGCATAGGTGCCGGGTCCGGCTCTGCGGAACCACAAAGCGAAAAATGACCTGAAACCAATTGACTTGAGTTGAATTCATTTCTAGATCCTCAGACCTATTTTTCGATCCTCACTCGAACACTAACATGTTGCAGGGCTGCATCGCTGCGGGGAGAATAACATCCTCGTTGGGAACGCGGACCGCATCGCGTTCCTGCTGCCATCTCCGCCGCCCCGGGGAACGAAGTTATGTTCTACGCCCTCCTCTTCCTACTGTTTGCCGCGCTGACAGGCCTTGCGTTGTTCTTCTCCATCCGGTCGAGCGAGCTTCGCACGCAAATGCGTCAGGCGGAGGAGACGTGGAGGGATAAAGAGAAATCATACACATCCGAACTCGCTCGGCTGGAATCGATCCGGCACATTCCCGGCATCATCGAGAAGGCGCGTCGGACAAATGAGCAGGCCGAGGCGAAGCTGGCCGAGGCGCAGAAGCGGGCGGACTCGATCGTTCAACTTGCAGTGGTAGAAGCACAGGCCCAGAGCCGGAGGATCTTGAAAGCGGCCGAGAGCCAGCTATCGGAGGCGAAGTCGGAGCATCAGCGGCTCCTGGCCGATGCCGAGGAAGCGTTGAGGTCTGCGCGATTTCAGGCCAAAACCCTCCTTGAAGAGACGGACAGGGAGGCCCTAGCGATCGCCTCGAAGGC